>JANNJI010000774.1:0-5731 GCA_031405795.1 Gammaproteobacteria bacterium | reverse complement strand
CGTGCCCCGGCGCGGCGGTGCCCACGGTGTACCTGCTGGAAGGACATGATGTCATTAATGCCTTTGCGGCGGGTATGTCGCCCAGTGATGCTGTCATTGGTGTTACCGAGGGTGCGGTACGCTATTTAACCCGTGATGAATTACAAGGTGTGGTGGCGCACGAGTTCAGTCATATCTTCAATGGCGATATGCGTTTGAATATCCGGCTGATGGGTGTGTTACACGGCATATTGTTAATTGGCATCATCGGTTATTACTTAATGCGCGTCATGTCCGGTAGCCGTGATTCACGCGGGCGTGATGGTTCCGCCTTCTTGATGTTGGGGCTGGGCTTAATGGTCATTGGTTTCATGGGGACCTTCTTTGGCCAATGGATTAAGGCGGTGGTGAACCGGCAACGTGAATATTTAGCCGACGCCTCGGCGGTACAGTTTACCCGCAACCCGGAAGGCATCGCCGGGGCGCTGAAAAAAATTGGCGGGTTACCCAATGGTGCTGCCATCGAATCCCCCGCCGCACCCGAATACAGTCATGCGTATTTTGCCAGCGGTGTCAGTTCATTTCTAATGACAATCTTTGCCAGCCATCCACCGCTAAACAAAAGAATCAAGCGTGTTGATCCGCGCTGGAGCGGCCACTTCGTCACTCCCAAGGCGTTGGATGTTGAAACAGGTACTGCCAATAGCAGTACCGCCGCGCCAAAGATAGAAGAAAAGAAATTTGTCACAGCACTGGTTGGCGATGCGTTTTTGGCGATCGACATGATGGGTCAGCCTGGGCAGGCGCATCTTGAGCATGTGCGCGATCTGCTCAGTGATATTCCGGCGACGGTGATCACAGAGGCCCACGACACACAAGGCGCACAAAGCATCGTGCTCGCCTTGCTGGCTGACGCCGATCCGGCAATACGGGCGCAACAATGGAATGTTTTACATTCCCTTGATAACTCGACCATCATGACCAAAACCACACAGCTGGTTGATGCGGTGCGACAATTGCCACGTGCGACCTGGCTACCACTCATCGATCTGAGTATTCCCGCGTTACGGACCCTGTCCCTGCCGCAGTATGAGCAATTCAAAAACGCCGTGATGGGTTTTATTAAAGCGGATAAAAAACTGGCGCTGTTTGAGTGGGTGCTGAAGCAAATCATCGTTCGGCAGTTGGATATGCTGCACGGCATACAAAAACCGGCGACTGCTGTGCACAGTTATCTTGGCGCAGTCAAACAACCGCTGGAAATTGTGTTGTCGATCCTTGCCTATTCGGAACAGGTCAATGTGGAACAAGCCCAAGTGGCGTTTGATGCAGCGAAAAAGGCCATTGGTGCGACCGCATTTAAAATGGTGCCACGGGCTGATATCACCTTAAAGAATTTGTCAGAGGCCATGGAAGAATTAGCCAAGGTTAAACCGTTGCTCAAGTCGCGTATTCTTAAAGCCTGTGTATGGTGCGTCAGCAGTGACAATGAAGTGACGATCGCTGAAATGGAAATACTGCGTGCCATCGCCGCCACGCTTGACGTACCGCTGCCGCCGATATTGCCGGAGGGCATGCTAAATAAAGTCTGATGCGGCGTGCGAGTTGCTGTGATGCTGGTTGGTAACTGAAAAAAACATAAAGCGTACTGCTGCGAGCAATCCTGTGTGGTGCTTAATTCTGTTTGGAGCTTAATGTTGAGCGACATCGGGTGTTGTCGATCTTGTTGTAGGTCGGGCTTCAGCCCGACACACCAACTGCGTTATGCAAATAACCGTGAATGAGCCGAAGATAGGTCAGCCTTGGTGTGATCATGCCGATGGTGTATCAGCTATCGGGTCAGGCTTAAACCCGACCTACATAAGAATCGAGTTCTTTCAGCTGAAAAATTATTTTAGCCGTTGCTTGCCCTTGCCCTCACCCACCAGCCGTAAGGTGTATTTGCACTGCAAATAAATCCGTCCGCGCGCGAGTTGGATGCAGCGTTTGTGTTCGAGCTCTTTGAGAATGCGGCTCACCATTTCGCGGGTGGTGCCGAGTTCATGGGCGATTTCATTGTGGGTTAATTCGATTGGCTGGCTGCGGCTGCGTTCAAATTGTTGCATCAACCAGCAGGCGACACGTAAATCGAGCCGATCAAAGGCCAGCCCCGTAATTAAATCCGCCATATGTGACAGGCGTTCAGTGAGCGTGCGCAGCACATAATTGCGGAAGCTGGTGGATTCCGCCAACGCCTTGTGGAATTCAGGGCGCGGGATGGCCAGGCCACGGATCGCGGTTTCTGCCTGCGCCATGACCGGGTAGGACGCCCCATCAACCAGATTATTAAGGTTATGCACACACAGTTGTCCCGGCTCAACACGATACAACGTCACCTCGCGGCCTTCATCCGACTCTTTGTAAACACGTGCCGATCCCTCGACGATCAGCATTAAGTGTTTACATTCCATCGACTCGTGAAACAAGACGGTGTTGGCGTCGAAGCTGTGCAGTTTCGCGGTGCTTAACATTTTCCAACAATAAGAATCGGCGGTTTCGATCAGGCCGGGGTAGTCGGCCAATAAATGTTTAAGTGTATCGTAGTCCCCGGGCGTAGCGGGGGGGCGCGAGAGTGTGGCGAAGTTCATTGCTGTCCTCGTTAATATGTTGCTATTGTTTTTATTAAAAATACAACAACTTTACCGTGTTAAACGGTTGCGATTCAGAGCTGCGATTATTCTTATCATTAACCGTCGCCTTAGGTCCTTCCTGATTCTTTGAATCCAGCTGAGACCAAGAAAGGGCCTAGTGAATACTATAGACCTATGCCTGTCGTGTTGTTAAGCATTATCTCTCCAGTGAAGGGCGGGTTCTGTAACTTAAGATACACAACGGCATTTTCCTGTTCTGGCAATGAATTGTTTATATTACAATGTGTTAAGTGGGGAATTTAACTGTAATACTTTTAGCTGGAAGCAAATAACAAAAAAAGGGGCCTTGCGGCCCCTTTTGTTTTGCTCGTTGTTGGATGGGATTAGAACTTCCAGCCCCAGCTCAGCTCTGCCTCGTATTGCTTCATCTTTAGTGTCACTTGCTGTGAGGGGTTCAGGGTATTTGCCCCATTTATGCTGTTTTCCAAGGCGTGCATGAAACGAAAGTTCAGCTCGCTGGTAGTGCTGGTCTTATTGGTAAAGCCAAAGGTGACATGATCCTCTATTACCGCAGGCGCTATAATATTAAAAACAACCTCGGTAGTGGGAATGGGTTGACTACCATGGCTATAACCGACCCGCCAGGTCCAGTCCGCGCTGGCTTCCCATTGATAGCCCAGCTTGTAGATGGTCATGTCGGTCCAGCCAAAACCCGCACCTTCTGAACCACCCAGGCAGCGCGATGTGGTACCGGTGGCGCAGCTGTTTGAACTGCCGACTAAGTAGGATATCGGATTGGCAATTGCGGCCACATCGCTGTACATGATTTTCTGCACATCAAACGTCACCGTATTTTTTGGTTGCACATTCCACGCTAAACCTACTGTCCAAGTAGCGGGGATATCAAAATCACCTTGTTCGGCAAAAAGGCCTTTGTATTTATCAAATTCACTCATGTTCATTTTTGTTTGATACGACGCCGCCAGATTTAAACCGGGGACCGCTTCGGCCTGAACACCCAATTTAAAACCAAAACCGGTAGCGGTATCGACGCCATTATTTGACAGGTTGGCACTGTCAGACGAATACCCCGCAAAGTTGGCCAAGCCTTTTGCTTCAAAGCGCTGATAAGCCAAGATAGCACTCACACCCCAGGCTGCGGTGGGGTTGAATTTTCTCGCATAGGTACCAGAAATGAATAATTGCTCCAAGTTCTGACCGGTAGTACCAGCACCAAAAGTACCAGCTGTTGTTACGGCCGTGCCTAAACCGTTGTTATGTTGTGCTTGACCGCCCTCGTACTCCGTATTCATTCCCCCATTACCATATACGGTGATCCCAACGGAGCCATCAGTGCCGAGCATCCAGTTGTAAGCAAAATGTGGAATTAAAAAGTAATCATTTTCACTGGTAATCGATTGCGCGGTTGCATTACCGCCGAAGGTGAAGGGACAGCTTGCACCGCAAAGGGTGCCATTTGTAACGCCAGCCGCATCCGCAGTAGCAGAATAGGAGCGAGGTGTAGGTGAAAAAATGGCGACACCTAAATCCATGCGTTCACCCACAAACACCATCCCGGCCGGATTGGTTGCGGCGATCATCGCGTCTTGTGGCAAAGCCACACCACCACCGGCAAGTCCTTTGTTTTTTGTGCCGTAACCATCAGCGAAATAACCGTTAGTGGCGTTTGCCGCAAGTGGCGCGCAGCAGGCGGCCACCAGTAAGGCGATCTTGGTTTTATTCATTATGTTATGCATACAATCCTCCTAAGTTTTAATTTTGTTTTCAATAATGCCCATTACTTAATAATATTCCACACTAGATATACAACGAGACATCGGCCTCACCGGCAAAGCTGAAAAAAGTTGCCGCGCCGCCTAATTCAACGCCCTTGATGAAATCCTTGGGATTGAATTCGAAGAGATCCACGGTCATCTGACAGGCGATCATTTTCACGCCGCTTTCGATACATATTTCCCGCAGCTCCTCCACGCTGGCGACGCCTTTTTTGCGCATCTTTGCCTTCATCATCATAGTCATCATCGCCTCCATACCGGGGAGAGCGGTGCCCAACACAGGAAACCATTTATCCATGCCCAGCGGCATTGGCATACCCGGATTCCCTAACGGGCTGACCTTGAGGTTGAGATTGTTTTTTACCAACTGCAAACCATAAAAGGTAAAAAAGATTTCGACGTCATAACCCAATGCTGACGCGGTAGAGGCCAGGATAAAGGGTGGGTAGGCCCAGTCGAGAGTCCCTTTGGTGGCGATAATAGCGAGTTTCTTTGGGTTCACGATGATGTCCTCTTGCGTTGGTCGTACACACATTTACTGCGGCTATTATCGACAGTTAAGAGAGGTTGATCAGTACCTTTACGCACAGAGTCGCAAGAATCGTGATAGATTGCCGGGCGTCTATAACGCTTGTCACCTTTGTTAACAGGCGGATATCAACTAGACTTTGTCATCAAGGGGTGACAAACCGATTCGAGATAACCAATGACAACCGCAACACTCAAAACTATTGCCGCCAAGGATGCCTGGAACAAGATCCAACATGAACCCAAGTCCTTGTTAGTTGATGTGCGCTCGCATATGGAATTCCTGTTTATCGGCCACCCGACCGGCGCAATCAACATCCCCTGGATCGACGAACCGGATTGGGTCATCAATCCCAATTTTGTGCGCGAGGTGCGGCAATTATTGCTGGGTGGTCTGGCGCATGACGGCGCCGGGCACAATGTCCCGGTGTTGTTAATTTGCCGTAGCGGCAAACGTTCACGCGAGGCCGGTGAGCTGCTGTTGAATAATAATTTCACCGATGTCTATAACATTGCCGATGGATTTGAAGGCGAACTGGATGACCATCACCACCGCAGCACCACTGGCGGCTGGCGATTTGCAGGGTTACCGTGGGAGCAGTGCTGATCAGGACGGAGATTAATAATTACTTGCAGGCATAATACAGCCATTGTTCGGGCCACTTGCACGACGGGTTATATTTTCTTGTGCGAAAGTACACGCTCAATCCGTCGATCAGGCGCAAGCCAGATGAGCGCCACCAAAACATAGAGACCAATGGAAACCCATTGCGACCAGGAAGCCAAGCCAATGCCAAT
>JANNJI010000773.1:0-1772 GCA_031405795.1 Gammaproteobacteria bacterium | reverse complement strand
GCCCCCAGAGCATGACCGGGGTATGGTGACCCTGATCGGTACTGTGAAACTCCCTTTCCAACACTTGTGCTAATAATACTGGCCGCATTCACATCCTCAACTTATTATTTGTCGTACCGAATAAATGTTGCGGTTGGCTTGCTCAGAACCCGGCCTTTGCAAACCACTTTTTGGCTTCCGCCATGTCTTGTTGTACGCCGTTACCTTGCTCATACATCATTGCCAGGGTCGTTTGTGAACCGGCCAGACCCTGTTCGGCAGCTTGACGGAACCACAGTGCGGCTTGACTGCTGTCTTGTTTGAGGCATTCGCCCTCCAGATACATGAAGCCTACCCCATGCTGGGCTAAGGCATGCCCTTGCTCTGCGGCTGCTTTCATCCACTTCACCGCGAGCTCACAATTAGGCACCGTACCCAAACCGTTCTGGTGCATAATAGCGAGTCGATGCTGAGCATCGGCGTTGCCGCTCTCCGCCAAGGGGCTGAATAATTGCATCGCACGGGAAAAATGTTTGGCCTCGAAGGCGGCCATGGCACTGGTAAAATTGATTTCGGCATCGTCAGACATAATAAATTTGGTTCCCGTTGTGTGCTAACTCATTAAAATATTAAGAGATTCTAACCTTACCGACAGTACGAACAGCAAAATATATCCCAAGAGAGACACTCAGGATTTTGTCCAAAATCCATTCCGCGCCTCTCCATCGGGATATGTAGTAAATTCAATGACATTGCTTATACTTCGGGCCTATTTTGCGCAGGAGCGACTATGGTAACAGCTTCACCCGTGACGATGACCAGTGGCCAGTTGGCCTTACGGACATCGATCCAAAAAGTTGCCACCGGGCCTGAGTACAGTAAAGACCTGTCCTATGCCGAGGCGTATGCCGCCATGCAGCAGATTTTGGCAGAGACCGCCGACCCTGTGCAAATCGCGGTATTTTTTATTGCCTTGCGCATGAAACGCGAAACCAATGATGAAAACAAAGGTGTGTTACAGGCCATTATCGACAATGCAACGATTGTCCACGCCTCTGTAGATGAAGTATTGGATATCGGCGACCCCTATGATGGCCATGCCCGTGGCTTGCCGATGGCCGCCTTTTTACCGGCGGTGATGGCATCACTCGATGTGCCGACGGTGTGTCATGGATTGGATTCGGTCGGACCGAAATACGGCGTTACACACCGTCGTATCTTACAAAATCTGGGGATTGACGTTGATCTGACTCCCCAAGCGGCAGCTCAGCGCCTGGGTAAAACCAACGTCGGTTGGGCGTACATCGATCAAAAAATGTATGCGCCTCACCTGCACAATTTGGTGGGATTGCGTGCCCGTATTGTTAAGCGGCAGGTGTTAACTACTGTCGAGGTGTTGGTCGGGCCAATCCGTGGACGCAAGCAAACGCATCTGCTTACCGGTTATGTGCACAAGGCCTACCCTTCTATATATTCGGAGCTGGCCCGCTTTGCCGGATTTGACTCGGCGATGGTGGTACGTGGCGTTGAAGGGGGAGTGATTCCTTCATTGCAACAACCGGCCAAGTTGTACTCGTACCATGCTAAAGGTATGGAGGTCGAAGACGAAATCGACCCCAAGCTGTTGGGGATTGAGCAGTCAACCCGTGCGGTACCGATACCCAAAGATACCGCCAAGACACAAAGCGGCGGTGATGACATCGCTAATGCCTTTGATGTGGATGCCGTCGCCGCCAGCGCGGCACACGCCGGCACGCGCTCTGGCCGGCACGCCGCAACGGAATGCAGGAAGT
>JANNJI010000772.1:0-12689 GCA_031405795.1 Gammaproteobacteria bacterium | reverse complement strand
CGGGTCAAATAGGCAATCGCCGGGGTTGGCATTGGGCCCAACAACAGTACATCCACACCTGCGGCAGACAGGCCCGCCTCCAGTGCGGACTCGAACATGTAACCGGAAATACGCGTGTCCTTACCAATTAACACCTTGCTGGCACCGGTCTGGCTTGCAAACACCTTACCTGCCGCCCAACCCAGACGCATCATAAAATCCGCTGTAATTGGTGCTTCACCAACGCGTCCTCGAATCCCATCGGTACCAAAATATTTACGTCCCATGCAATGATCCTTCTGGCTTAGATAAATGTAATACAATCCTGTTTAACCGCCTATGGCGTGGACAACACCGCATCCGTCATCCGAATTGCATGAACCGTTGCCGCCACATCGTGTGCACGAATAATACGCGCTCCCAGCCAAACCGCCAATGCTGCCAGTGCCACACTCGCCGAAAGGCGTTGATCAACCGGCAAATTCAACACTGTGCTGATCATGGATTTACGAGACACCCCCGCCAGCACGGGTTGATTAAGACTCGTGAACTCCGCCAGGTGGCGAAATAACTGTAAATTATGTTTTAGCGCTTTGCCAAAACCAAACCCCGGATCCAATAAAATCTGTGTTGATGGCAGCCCCGCCGCGACACAGGCATCACGACGTGAAATTAGAAATTCCTTCACTTCTTGTACTACATTGGTGTATTGCGGCTGTTGTTGCATGGTACGCGGCTTGCCTTGCATATGCATCAAACACACCGGTACCTTGAGCTGTACCGCCGTTTGCAAGGCCTGATCCGCACGCAAGGCATAAACATCATTAATAAATCTGGCACCTGCCTGCACTGCCATGCGCATCACCTCGGGCTTACTGGTATCAATGGAGATGATCACATCCAGTTCGTTAGAGATTGCCTCGATCACCGGGATGGTACGATCCAGTTCTTCTTGTACGCTGACTGCGGCCGCCCCAGGGCGGGTGGATTCGCCACCCACATCGATAATACCTGCACCCTCAGTGACCATCTGCCGCGCGTGCATTAACGCCGCATCGCGCGTGACAAATCGTCCTCCATCAGAGAACGAATCAGGCGTCACATTCAAGACTCCCATCACTTGTGGCTGCGTTAAATCGAGAATTTTGCCCGCGCAATCAAGTTGCATATGTGATCAATTGTAAAGTGTGTACAAACAAAAAGCGGCGGTTTATTAAACCGCCGCTGTATTTTTCCCGGCTACTGCCTACATACCACGTGTCACCGGATTAATGTTCGCTCGCTGTCCCACCAATCTTGCCTTCCTTCTTATCATCACTCGCGCTCTTGGTTTTACTGTTACCACCACTCAGCTTTTGATCCTGATCATCCCAACCATCAGGTGGACGCGGCGTGCGACCCGACATGATGTCATCGATCTGCTGACTATCGAGCGTTTCATATTTGATGAGCGCTTCCGCCATCGCGTGTAATTTCTCGAGATTGGATGTGAGGATATCCTGTGCCCGGTGGTAATTGCGATCAATGATGGCGCGCACTTCTTCATCGATCAAATGCGCCGTTTCATCCGACACGTTTTTATGCTTTGTCACTGAATGACCGAGGAACACCTCGCCGTCTTCTTCACTATAAGTCAGCGGGCCCAGTTTTTCGGACAAGCCCCACTTGGTCACCATACTACGCGCCAAATCGGTGGTCCGTTGAATATCGTTTGAGGCACCCGTGGTCACATTTTCCACGCCAAACACCAACTCTTCGGCAATACGGCCGCCAAACAAACTGGAAATACTGCTCTCCAGTCGTTCCTTGCTGTAACTATATCGATCTTCTTCCGGTAAAAACATGGTGACACCCAGGGCGCGACCACGTGGAATAATCGTTACCTTGTAAACCGGATCGTGTGACGGTACGGTGCGGCCAACAATGGTATGTCCCGCCTCGTGATAGGCGGTCAGGCGCTTTTCCTGCTCACTCATCACCATCGAACGGCGTTCCGCACCCATCATGATCTTGTCTTTGGCCTTTTCAAATTCCTCCATGCTGACCAGTCGCTTGTTGGCGCGTGCAGCAAACAACGCGGCCTCATTAACGATATTGGCCAAATCGGCGCCGGAAAAACCAGGCGTACCCCGCGCAATGATCTTAGCGACAACATCATCAGACAACGGTACCTTGCGCATGTGAACCTTGAGAATTTGTTCGCGACCGCGTAAATCAGGCAGTGGCACCACCACCTGTCGATCAAAGCGACCAGGGCGCAACAGGGCGGGATCCAAAACATCAGGGCGGTTGGTCGCGGCAATGATAATGACACCCTCATTACCTTCAAAACCATCCATTTCAACAAGCAATTGGTTGAGGGTCTGCTCACGTTCATCATGACCGCCACCTAAACCGGCACCACGATGACGACCGACCGCATCAATTTCATCGATAAAAATAATACAGGGGGCGTGTTTCTTGGCTTGCTCAAACATGTCACGCACACGTGACGCACCCACACCCACAAACATTTCAACAAAATCAGAACCGGAAATAGTGAAAAACGGTACCTTGGCTTCACCCGCAATGGCCTTGGCTAATAACGTCTTACCGGTACCCGGTGGGCCCACCATTAATACGCCGCGTGGAATCTTGCCGCCCAACTTTTGGAACTTGCCGGGATCACGTAAAAACTCCACCAGCTCGCCCACTTCCTCTTTGGCCTCATCCACACCCGCCACGTCATTGAAGGAAATCTTGACCTGATCCTCACCCAACATGCGCGCACGGCTTTTACCAAAGGACATCGCCCCACGGCCACCACCACCACCTTGCATCTGGCGCATGAAAAATATCCACAAACCAACAATAAGGAAAATGGGAAACCAGGAAACCAGTATTTGCGTCCAGAGGCCCTGATCGGGGGCCTCGCCCTTGATATCAACCTTGTTCTTTAATAAATCACCAATTAAAGAGCGATTATCCGTCTCCGGGCTATAGGTCGAGAAACGTGACCCATCGGTACGCACACCGGAAACAATCCGGCCCGCAATAGTCACTTCACGGACAAGCTGTTGGTTTACTTCAGCTACAAATGCGGAGTAATTGAGTTCTTTCTCATTGCTCGGCCCGCTCAATTGCTTGAACACCGTCATCAGAATAATTGCGATGAAGACCCACAAAATGATATTTTTTGCCATGTCGCTCAAGGTGTTACCTCTATATGCAATGGAGAAATCAAACAAAATCCAGTGTAATTACGATACAGTATAGTTGTTACTTCGTATAGTGCCTGGCCAACAGATAGACCTCGCTGGATTTGGCGCGTGACGCATCTGGCTTTAGGACTTGTACCTTGTCAAACATAGTTCGTAAACTCTTTACGTAATCGTCAAATCCCACACCGTGAAACAACTTGATCAGCATATGCCCTTCCGAGACAAGCACCTGCTGGGCAAAATCCCGTGCCAGCTCAGCCAAATACATCGACTTGGGTTGATCGACCAGTTTAACTCCACTGATATTGGGGGCCATGTCCGACAATACAAGGTCTACTTTTCTGCCATCGAGACTGGCCAGCAGCTGGTCGTAAGTTGCCTGCTCAGTGAAATCCCCTTGGATAAAAGTAACATCGGCCAGGGCAGGCATCGGCAGAACGTCCATCGCGATAACTCGCCCGACCGGCCCCACTTGCTCGGCCACATATTCCGACCAGCCGCCCGGTGCCGCGCCAAGGTCCACCACACAGGCGCCACGCTTAATCAGTTTATATTTTTCATCGATCTGTTTGAGCTTGAATACCGCCCGCGAACGCAGGCCCTCCGCGTGTGCTTGTTTCACAAACGGATCGGCAAAGTGATCTTTGAGCCAGCGTTGGCTGGATTTGGAACGGGATTTAGACATGTTGATTTTGCTACGGATCACCCAAGGTAATGCGTTACACTAGCGCAACGACTATTAGACACCATCAAAACACACATATCCATGGCCTTAACTGAAAAACAAAAACGCTTTTTACGCCAGCAGGCGCACCACCGCAAGGTCATCGTCATCATCGGCCAGCATGGCATCACTGACAATGTCATCAGCGAGATAGACATCGCGCTGCAACATCACGAACTGGTCAAGGTCCGCGTCAACACCAGTGACCGTGACATCCGCCACGGCTTGATCGAACAAATCGCCCAACGTACCCGTAGCGATGTCATCCAAAAGATCGGCCATCTGGGCGTCTTTTATCGCCCAGCCAAAAAGCCCAAGATCACCCTGCCGGATATTTAGTATCACGGACAATTCGCGGTTTGCACTCCACTCCAAACAACAACAGCAACACACCGCCGATGCTTGTCGCCAGATACAGTATTTGCGCCAGACCATGCCATTGTTTGAAATGGGCGGCTTCCCGTGCCGCAACATCAAGTTCACGCAGTTGCGCAATCAACGGTTGCACATAAAAAAATCCCAAGGCAATCAGTCCCAGCATCAATACGATTACCCAGAATTGCCAATGTCGTAACACCAATACACGATATCGCCAGAACAAGCCGACGAGTAACAGACTTGCGCACACCATACCGATGATGGCCATGACATAAAACATTTTGCCCGCCAACAATCCGGCCAGCGCCCGATCCGATAATGTTTTAAACAACACCGGCGCGGCGAGATAACCCACCGCCCACATACCACCAACCCAGACAGTCAACAATAATCGATCAGTGATGCGAAAAAATGTTTGCATAATTAAGATAAATCGAACTTGCTATTACTTGTATTCGACTTGCACTATTTCATATTCACGCACACCACCGGGTGCTTGCACTTTGACAACATCACCTTCAGTTTTGCCAATCAGGGCGCGGGCAATGGGTGAAGTAATGGAAATGAGGTTGAGTTTAATATCAGCCTCCATCGCGCCGACAATTTGATACGTCACTTCCTTATCGCTTTCGACATCCAGTAACACCACGGTCGCGCCAAAAACGATCTTGCCACCGGCATTGGCGCCCACCGTTTTGACATCAATGATGTCGGCATTGGATAAAGCCGCTTCAATATCCTGGATCCGGCCTTCGGTAAAACTTTGTTGTTCGCGCGCGGCGTGATACTCGGCATTTTCTTTGAGATCGCCATGCGCACGGGCTTCGGCAATCGCTTGGACTATCTGCGGGCGCCGCACGGATTTTAGTTCTTTTAATTCAGCGCTCAGCTTCTCGGCGCCTTCGGTGGTCATCGGTGCACGGCTCATATCACTAACTCCTTGTGTAATTCCTGCAAACTCTTGAGTTGTCCCGGTTGTTTTTGTTTGAGCGCCTGACACAAGGCATTGCCACCGGCCAGCGTGGTGGTATACGTCACTTTATTTTGCAACGCAGTACGCCGTATTGCATAAGAATCGGCAATCGCCTGCCGACCTTCAGTGGTGTTGATGATCAAAGCAATTTCTTTATTCTTGAGCATATCAACAATGTGTGGCCGACCTTCCATGACTTTGTTGACAGTGGCACAGGTTAATCCCACCGCCGTGATCTCACGCGCGGTGCCGCTGGTGGCAACCAGGTCAAAACCCAGTTCAGTTAATTGACGGGCGACACTGGCAATGCCTTTTTTATCCGCCTCGCGCACACTCAGAAACGCCTTACCACTGCTCGGCAATTTTTCACCTGCACCCATTTGCGCCTTACCATACGCTTCACCGAAATTCACACCTATGCCCATGACTTCACCGGTTGATTTCATTTCCGGGCCCAAGATGGGGTCCACGCCGGGAAATTTGATAAAAGGAAACACCGCTTCCTTCACTGAATAATAGCTGGGAATCCGTTCTTTGCTGATACCTTGTGCCGCCAAACTTTTACCTGCCATGCAACGCGCGGCCACCATCGCATACGGCACACCGGTAGCCTTGGAAACAAACGGCACGGTACGTGAGGCACGCGGATTCACTTCCAGGACATACACGGTCTCACCCTGAATCGCAAACTGTGCATTCATTAAGCCCACGACCTTCAGTGCCTTGGCCATTTTAGTCATCTGCGCACGCATTTCATCTTGCAGCTTTGCGGATAACTGGTACGGCGGCAGTGAGCAGGCGGAATCACCCGAATGCACCCCGGCCTGTTCGATGTGTTGCATGATCCCGGCAATCACGACATCTTTGCCATCACTCACCGCATCAATATCCACTTCAATCGCATCATTGAGGAAACGATCCAACAATACCGGCGAATCATTGGAGACCTTCACCGCTTCGGTCATGTAACGACGTAATTCGGATTCGTCATAGACGATCTCCATTGCACGCCCACCCAACACGTATGAGGGGCGCACTACCAATGGATAACCGATGGCACTGGCGTGTTTTATCGCGTCTTGTTCAGTACGTGCGGTGCGATTCGGTGGCTGGCGTAATTGCAGGTGATCCACTAGCTTTTGAAAGCGTTCGCGGTCTTCGGCGATATCAATGGAATCCGGGGTGGTGCCGATGATCGGTGCGCCTGCGGCTTCCAATGGCCGCGCTAATTTCAAAGGTGTTTGTCCGCCGAATTGTACAATCACACCCTTGGGTTTTTCCAGATCGATTAATTCCAATACATCTTCCAGCGTCAACGGTTCGAAATACAAACGATCCGACGTATCATAATCGGTTGATACAGTTTCGGGATTGCAGTTGACCATAATAGTTTCGTAGCCATCAGCGCGTAGCGCCATCGCCGCATGCACACAGCAATAATCGAATTCAATGCCCTGACCGATGCGATTCGGGCCACCGCCCAATACCATGATCTTGTCACGTTGTGACGGCGCGGCCTCGCATTCTTCTTCATAAGTGGAATACATGTACGCGGTCTTGGTGGCAAACTCCGCTGCACAGGTATCCACCCGTTTATACACCGGACGCACACCGAGCTTATGCCGTTCTTGACGCAAGTCATTTTCGCTCATGTCGAGCAGTGTTGCTAAGCGACTATCTGAGAAACCCTTGCGCTTTAAATAACGCATGCGGTCAGTGCTCATGGCGCGCAGACCTTGATGCCTCACCTGTGCTTCGAGAGTGATCAATTCTTCGATTAACACCAGTAACCACGGATCGATCGCGGTCCAGGTGTTGACATCTTCAACGCTAAAACCAGCGCGGAATGCATCGGCCACATACCACAGTCGATGTGGTCCCACCGATTTGAGTTCGGCGCGAATAACATCTTTGGCGTTGTCATCGTCGAGATCGACTTTTTCATTAAAACCATCGGTGCCAATCTCTAAGGCACGCAAAGCCTTTTGCAAGGATTCCTGAAAAGTACGGCCAATCGCCATCACTTCACCCACCGATTTCATTTGCGTGGTCAGATGGGCATTGGCCTGGGGAAATTTTTCAAAGGTAAAGCGCGGAATTTTCGTGACGACATAATCTATCGTCGGTTCAAACGAGGCCGGGGTCGTGCCGCCGGTAATGTCGTTTTTTAATTCATCCAGGGTGTAACCAATCGCCAGTTTGGCGGCGATCTTGGCAATCGGAAAACCTGTGGCCTTCGATGCCAGCGCCGATGAACGCGAGACACGCGGATTCATCTCAATGATGATCATGCGACCGTCTTTGGGGTTGATCGCAAACTGCACATTCGAGCCGCCGGTTTCCACACCGATCTCTCGCAACACCGCCAGCGAGGCATTGCGCATGATTTGATATTCTTTATCGGTCAGGGTCTGCGCTGGCGCCACGGTGATTGAATCGCCGGTGTGCACACCCATCGGGTCTAGATTTTCGATTGAACAGATGATGATGCAATTATCGTTACGATCACGCACCACTTCCATTTCATATTCTTTCCAGCCCAACGCCGATTCTTCGATCAGCAACTCACTCGTCGGTGACAGATCAAAGCCGCGTTCGCATATCTCCATGAATTCTTCGGTGTTATAGGCAATCCCGCCACCACTGCCACCCATAGTGAAGGATGGGCGGATAATCGTCGGGAAGCCCACCGAGGCCTGGACTTGCAAGGCTTCTTCCATACTGTGGGCAATCGCCGAACGTGGCATATCGAGACCAATTTTTTTCATTGCCTTGCGGAACAGATCCCGATCTTCAGCTTTATCGATCGCCTCACGCTTGGCACCGATCATCTCGACGTTAAATTTTTCCAATACGCCTTCACGTGCCAGATCCAACGCACAGTTCAATGCGGTTTGACCACCCATGGTCGGCAACAAGGCATCGGGACGTTCTTTCTCAATGATGCGTGCAATCGTCTGCCAATTGATCGGTTCGATGTAAGTGGCATCGGCCATATCCGGATCGGTCATGATCGTCGCCGGGTTCGAATTCACCAAGACCACGCGGTAACCTTCCTCACGCAAGGCCTTGCATGCCTGTGCACCGGAATAGTCGAATTCACACGCCTGGCCGATCACGATGGGCCCCGCGCCGATGATAAGAATGCTTTTAATGTCTGTACGTTTTGGCATAAATTTATCTTACGAATTCCTAATCATCATGATCCCGTTCGATGTTGCTCGATCAGTTGAATAAATTTATCAAACAACGGCGCCATATCATGCGGCCCTGGACTGGCTTCGGGATGACCCTGAAAACTAAATGCCGGCACATCCGTGCGCATCACGCCTTGTAACGATCCATCAAACAGGGAACGGTGTGTCGGCCTTAAATTCTCTGGTAAGGTAGCATCATCCACCGCAAAGCCATGGTTCTGACTGTTAATCATCACTTTGCGGGTGTCTAGGTCAATAACCGGATGACGGCCGGATGTGGTGCCGGGATGGGGTTCTCGGGGTTCGCGGCTGCGCAGGAAAACAGCGCGAACCCCGAGAACCCCTTCCCGGTACCACTTGGCACACCACCATGGGCAATCGAGGTCGCAAATAAGCTCGTAAGCCCTTGAGTGCGCCAGCAAAGTCGCTGGTATAGTCGCCGCCGTGTTTGACGCCGCGACCCACATCGACTTGAGCCCCCATTGCTCTTTGAGCACGCGCGGCGCGGTCCTCTTCTTTGGCAGCGTCTGTCTGGCCACTCTTGGCGTCGCCGGCATATTCACGGCACTCGGGTTTTGGCCGGTGTTGCCCTTTGCCGGCGCCGAAATGCTGCTGCTCGGCTGGGCGCTGCACTCGAATATGCAAAGGCGCGAAGGCCGCGAAACCATTGACGTCTCGGAAGCCGAGATCGTCATCGAATACGCGCGCGGAACTCCCCGCCGTGTTGTGTTCCCGCGCCACTGGGCACGGGTTAAAATCCTCCGCCCGAATTCGCCCCTCCACCGCGGCCAGCTCGTCATCGAGTCGCATGGCCGGGCCTATGAGGTCGGCAAGTTTCTGACAGAGGAGGAGCGTCGCCAGCTGGCAGCCGAACTTAGGCTTCTCATTGGCGGCATGAACCAGTCACCCGCATTGCCGGGCGTCGGTTCACCGGATCAGTTTTCTTGAGGTCATCGATGAGCTTTCAAATGAAGAACGCCAATGCGCGCCGTGGAATACAGGCCGCCGCTATCTCCCTGTTCGCCTTGCTGGCATCGGTCGCGCATGCCGATTGGGGCGGGCTCAACATGACCGAGGGGGTCTCCATCCTCAGCAAGGAGATTTACGGCCTGCACATGACCATCTACTACTGGTGCATCGGCATCGGCGTCGTGGTCTTCGGCGTGATGATCTATTCGCTCATCAAGTTCCGTAAGTCGCAGGGCGCGCAGGCCGACACCACGCTGGTCCACAGCACCAAGGTGGAAATCATCTGGACCGTCATCCCCATCATGATCCTGGTGGCCATGGCCGTGCCCACCGCCAAATCGCTCATCAAGATCGAAGACATGAGCAACGTGGCGCTCAACATCAAGGTCACCGGCTACCAGTGGAAGTGGGAATACGAGTACCTCAACCAGGACGTGCGCTTTTTCTCCACGCTCGCGCGCGACAGCAACGTCGCCCGCCAGCTGGGCTCGGGTATCAATCCGGCCTCGGTACCTAACTACCTCCTGGAAGTGGACAACGTGCTCGTCATTCCGTCCGGCACCAAGGTCCGCTTCCTGCTCACCGCCCAGGACGTCATCCACGCCTGGTGGGTGCCGGCGTTCGGCATGAAGAAAGACGCCATCCCGGGCTACGTGAATGAAATCTGGGTGCAGGTGGACGCCGACAAGGTCGGCATCTATCGCGGCCAGTGCGCCGAGCTCTGCGGCCAGGATCACGGCTTCATGCCCATCGTGGTCGAAGTGAAATCGCCGGCCGAATACGACGTCTGGCTGCGCGCCAAGCAGGCCGAACAGAAGCTCGCCGGCAATCCTTCGCCCGCGGCCGTCGTCGCGAGCGCAGTCGCGCCCGTCGTTTCGCAGCAATAAGTTTTAGAGACGCACCGAACATGGCATACGAAAATACAGCTGATCACGTAGATCATTCACACGATCACAAGGCTCACGGCTGGCGCCGCTGGGTCTACGCGACGAATCACAAGGACATCGGCACGATGTACCTGATTTTCGCGTGCATCATGTTCTTCGTCGGCGGCTTCATGGCGATGATCATCCGCGCGGAGCTCTTCCAGCCCGGCCTGCAGCTCGTCGAGCCGCAGTTCTTCAATTCCATGACCACCATGCACGCACTGATCATGATCTTCGGCGCGGTCATGCCGGCCTGGACGGGTCTTGCGAACTGGATGATCCCGATGCAGGTGGGCGCGCCCGACATGGCGCTGCCGCGGCTCAACAACTTCTCGTTCTGGATCCTGCCGTTCGCGTTCACGCTGCTGCTCGGCACGCTGTTCGTTCCGGGCGGCGCGCCAGCGGGTGGCTGGACGCTGTATCCGCCGTTGTCGCTGCAGGGCGGCGATGGCTTCCCGATGGCCATCTTCGCGATCCACTTGATGGGCGCGTCCTCGATCCTCGGCTCCATCAACGTGGTCGTCACGATCATGAACATGCGCGCGCCGGGCGTAGGCCTGCTCAACATGCCGCTCTTCTGCTGGAGCTGGCTGATCACCGCCTATCTACTGATCGCCACCATGCCGGTGCTCGCGGGCGCGGTCACCATGCTGCTCACCGACCACTTCTTCGGCACCAGCTTCTTCTCCGCTTCGGGCGGCGGCGATCCGGTGATGTTCCAGCACATCTTCTGGTTCTTCGGTCACCCCGAGGTGTACATCCTGATCTTGCCGGCGTTCGGCATCATCTCGGAAATCGTGCCGACGTTCTCGCGCAAGCCTTTGTTCGGCTATGACGCGATGGTCTACGCCACCGCGGCTATTGCCTTCCTGTCGTTCATCGTCTGGGCGCACCACATGTTCACCGTGGGCATGCCGCTCGCCGGACAGCTGTTCTTCACGCTGTCCACGATGCTCATCTCCATTCCCACGGGCGTGAAGGTATTCAACTGGACCGCCACCATGTGGAAGGGATCCATCAGCTTCGAACCACCCATGCTGTTCGCGCTGTCGTTCCTGTTCCTGTTCACCATCGGTGGTTTCTCGGGCCTCATGCTCGCGATCGTGCCGGCCGACTTCCAGTATCACGACACCTACTTCGTGGTGGCGCACTTCCACTACGTGCTGGTACCCGGCGCCATCTTCGCCATCATGGCCGGCGTCTACTACTGGCTGCCCAAGTGGACCGGCAAGATGTACGACATGAAGCTCGCCAACTGGCACTTCTGGCTCTCAGCGATCTTCGTGAACGTGTTGTTCTTCCCGCAGCACTTCCTGGGGCTGGCCGGCATGCCGCGCCGCATCCCTGACTACTCGGTGCAGTTCGCGGACTGGAACATGGTGTCTTCGCTCGGCGCCTTCGGCTTCGGACTCGCGCAGCTGCTGTTCCCGTACATCATCTGGAAGTGCGTGAAGAGCGGCTCGCCGGCCACCAGCCACGTCTGGGAAGGCTCGCATGGTCTGGAGTGGGAGCTGTCCTCGCCGCCGCCGTACCACAGCTGGACCGAGCCGCCGTCACGCGAAATCGTCGCGCGTGGCGTGCAGCACTGAGCATGCTTGACGACGCGGCAGTTCGTGAGGCATCGAGGCGCACGAGAGTGCGCCGCAGCGCGATCCTGTTAGGCATCGTCGCGCTGTCGTTCTACGTGGCGTTCATCGTCATGTCGGTGATGCGCAGTCAATGACGCAGTCCCGGAAAATGAACGAGCACAAGGCGCTGACGCTGAAGCTGCTGGCATTCGCTCTCGGCAGTTTCGCGTTCGGCTTTGCGCTGATTCCGCTGTACGACGTCTTGTGCGATCTCACCGGCTTCGGCAACCAGAAGGCGCTCGCCGAACAGCGCCTGACGGTCGAAGCGCCGGACGACAGCCGCACTATTACCGTGGATTTCATCGCCGACCTGCCGTCGGTGGGCAATTGGGAATTCCGTCCGACCGTGGGCTCCATGCAAATACACCCGGGCCGGCTCTACGCCACCGAGTTCTATGCGCGCAACCTCACCGGGCACGAGGCGCTCGCGCAGGCTGTTCCAAATATCGCGCCTGGCCAGGCCGCGGGCTATTTCCGCAAGACCGAATGTTTCTGTTTCACGCCGCAGAAGTTTGCGGTGGACGAGGCGCGGCCCATGGTCGTGCGCTTCGTGGTCGATCCTGCGATCCCGCGCTCGGTCGATCGCATCACGCTCTCTTACACTTTCTATGACGAGTTCACGCGCGTGAGCTCATTGAACTAGCACAGGGTTTACCAATGTCACACGCCCCCGCCAGCGAAAAGTATTACGTCCCGCACTCCAGCCATTGGCCGA
>JANNJI010000771.1:0-2360 GCA_031405795.1 Gammaproteobacteria bacterium | reverse complement strand
GTCGATGAAGCGCTGGATTAACCACGCGCTGGCAACCCGATCCGCCCACAAGTGCTGACGGGTCGCCCACCTACGGCCTTGAAAATCCGCGAGATCGCGCAGCGGAATAATGCCGCGGCGTGAATGCGGTTCACCGTCGCTGAAATGGCGATCCACCGCCGCGACACAGGCGACCAGGGAAGTACGCGTCTTGGCTTGCAGCGGAGTGGAAAAAAAATCAGCGGCAACGGTGTTTTCAAAATCCAATTGTAATTGCACCAGTTTCTGACGCACGCGGCCTTCGGTGCTGCGCGGCAGTTGTTTCATTAAGCTTTGAATGGATTTTTGCAGGGTCACATAGGCAGGTGAGCGGTCGAACAATGGCAACCATTCACGGCGTTGCATGCTGGTCAATTCCACCGGAAAACGATACGCCCGGCCACCGGACTGTTCAATCTCCTGCTGACAACTATCCAGGATCGCCAGGGTGTGATCACTCTCTGCAGCCAGATACACCCCGTCGCGCAACATCGCGGCCCCACTGGTTTTCAACGCCCGCCACAACCGCATCCGCGAGGCGGTTTGACGGCCAGGGAGTTGCACGATAAACAAAATCCAGGAGGGCTGCATAGGGAGTAGAATCTATAACATCAATGTTATAATTACAACTAATATTTATAACATGACTTGGGGCAGGAAAAATGGCAGAAATTTCCGTGGCTTGAAGTAAATAACGGGCACGACGGACCGTGTCCGTATCAGCATCCCGCGACAATAGGTATTACGGCGCTTCACTATCGGCCTGAACAGGATTCCAGTCATGGTCAAACCCAGCTATTCCTTCGCCAAACGCCAGCGTAAAATCGCCAAAAAACGAAAGCCCAGCACCGATGGCGGCAGAGACTACTCCGGACCCAGCTACCGAGATGTCCAAGGATTAATTCTTGGGTTTGCTTATCGGTGCGCCGCATGGCACAGCCATTTAAGCAGCTGCATTTCGAGCCAGACGATGCAGGTAAACGGCTGGACAAACTGAGGGCGGAGGGTAGACTATTGGGTAAGGTTTGAGTGAACCAGACATAACAGGGAAACCGGCGTGACAATCCAATTAGATTCGGTTTACAGTTTTTTCGCGTTTTATTGACTCGTCAGCAATAAAAAATGCGACACAGAAAGATTTTAACCCTATTATTTACGCTACTGGGTTTTCGGTTTGGTAAGCGTTATTGTACCTTACGTTAAATCAAAGAGTCTTTCTGCCGCAGCGGGTTTATCTCTACCGCATATTGACGCTATCAATTTATAAATCACAAATCAGGAGGTTGTCGTGAAAAATTCAATTATCGTAATTCTTACTACGTTTATTATTTTGGCCGCCAATGTGTTTGCAGACCCGAACACCTCGGTAAATACGCCGGTACCAACATTCACTTTCAGCGTCAGCCCTGGGAAAACAATAAATAGCGGTGAAAATATCACATTCAACTCAGTCATTACCGTATTTACACGTGGAAAAATCATGCAAACATTGATTATTCATGATTCCGATAACCATTCTGTTATTTTAAAAAACATGTCGAAAGAAATTGGGCAGGGAATCGGCACATACAAGTCAGCATTTTCTTTTTCCTTTCCCAAAGGCATGTCCCCAGGGGAGTACCCCGTCACATCACAAATACTGTTGGACAATATCGTCGTTACAAGCAAGATTATGTTATTGGAATTAAAATAACGATACCGTATGGTTTGATCATGGGTCTAGGTGTCAGAGTACTTGAAAACAACAAGAGGCTGGTACATCGAAAGACAAAGGCTGTATCGAAAGAATCCAAATTGTTGCCCGCGAGCCAGAGGGGTCGCATTCTGGGTGTTATCCTGGCGGCGCTGGCTGTACAATTTTAAATTGACGGGATTCTACAAATTATTTTGTGGTGAGTTAAGAAGTTTATGAATTTTTGTCATATTGTATTGAGATCACCGCGACGGCGCCGAAGATGGGATGCAAAAACACGAAAAATGCCTGAAAAATCAAGCGCTAAATTATAACAGACGGCCTCGTGACGCGGCCTTGTCCGCAGGTCGAATCCGCGCTTGCTTCAAGGTCAATTGCGCACTTCCACCGGCGTCACCGGCAGATGCAATAGCTGCCCTGCGCGGAGCAGGCGCAACACGCAACCCTTGCCGATGCGCTGGGCATCGAGCAGGCGCAGCAGTACGTCATTGCCGGTCACGGCCACGCAGGCTTTTCGCGCCATTGACCGGGTGGCTGTTGGTCAGCATGATGCCGTCCGGGTGCGTCGCCATTGAATGGCCCAAACGCGCGCCATTGAACCGTTCGGTGCACGTGCATGCTGCACACATTTCCGGTGAACAACTTCCTG
>JANNJI010000770.1:0-1125 GCA_031405795.1 Gammaproteobacteria bacterium | reverse complement strand
CCACCTGCTCACCGCCCTCGGCTCCGCCATCACATGAGCGGAGAATCGATCAAGAGACAGCTTTGAAAAAGGGGGGTGAGGGGGGATTTGAACACGGTTGAATATTAAAATCCCCCTCGGCAACTGCTCCTGCGTTGCTCTACCTCCTGCCTCCATGCAGTCGTTAATCCCCCTTTTTCAAAGGGGGAGAGGCAGCGCTGCCGGAGTAACAAGTCTTGTATCAGGACGTTAAAAACCGCCGGTTAGGCGGCGCGGTAGATCAGGCCAGGTTGAAACAGCAGTTCATTTTTGCGCAGTTGTGATAAGGGACAACCATCCGGATCACATTCCGCAAGGCGGTCGAAGACATATTTATGGCCTTCGGTTTCGATAGCTGAATAAATCGGTAATCCCAGGTGGGAGCCGATTTGGGGACCACAGTAGCGTTGACTCACAGGTAAACCCTCCGTTTGATGCTGACCTACGTATCGGCAGGGAGCAAGGGCGGCTTGATGGCAAAACTGTGATCTGTTCCGTGAAATCCGTTATAACTTCAATTCGGCCTGTTTGAGGGAATAAAGGACATCGTCCTTGAGCCGATGATGACCCTTGATTTTTTCCACCTTGTGAATGAGGGCGTTAACATCCACATCGTTGTGCAGTGGCGATTCCAGCTCGACTAAAATCGCCCGGCGCTTGCCATTGGGAATGGCAGCCAGGTGTTGAATAAACAAAGCTGGTTTGCGCTGCAACACGCGAAATAACAAGTGATTACCCAAGTCGTGGAAATCGTCGTGATGGTAACAGGTGCTGGCAAAGGTCAGCAGAAAGTTTTTTATGTCTTTGGATTTTAACTTATCCAGATTGCGCTGGGTTTTCAGCAGCACTTTGCGGTCACAGTCCTGGATTATTTCGGCACGGGATTTCGCGGCCACCGGCGCGGCATGTGACAACCACGCCATGACCAGACAGGTGATAACAGTTCGCGTGCTAACACGATCAAGATTCATTTTCAGTTACCAGCAATCCCGGCGAGTTTTAAAGTAGTGATCGTAATACATAATGCAGAATGCCGCCGTGTCGATAATATTCAATTTCTTGTGGCGTATCAATGCGGACCAGCACTTCAAAAAATTTCTGCGTGCC
>JANNJI010000769.1:0-2912 GCA_031405795.1 Gammaproteobacteria bacterium | reverse complement strand
TGGCAATGACTACATTGACGGTGCATCCGGTAATAATTCTTTCATTTACAACCTAGGCGATGGTTCGGATGTAATTTCAGTTGGAGCGGGCTATAACGTTTTAAGTTTTACCGCTGGGATTTTGCCAACGGATATATCGGTTAATTATAGATTAGGTATGATTAGCGAATACCCTGAAAATGGATACAATGTTGATTTTTACTATTCTGTAGAGATTAATTTCGCAAATAGCAACGATAACATACAAATCGGTAGTGGGTTCCATTTATCGTCGCTACTGCCCAATCTTGGCACGTATCCTTTATCATCGCTGACACCTAATTTTGGCACATCTCTTTCAAGCATTGATCAATTACAATTCTCCGATGGCTCAGTAATAAATGTTGGGTTGCCGGATTTTATACCGTCATCAGCAGCAACCGGTACGGTAGGTGATAACATATTAAGTGCCTACAGCAATCAAGGCTCCATAGTTTACGGATTGAATGGAAACGATCAGTTATATGGCGGTGCTGGTAATGATTGGCTGATTGGTGGAAATGGTGCTGACACCTACTCTTTTGGCAGGGGTGCAGGGCAAGATCACATATATGAGAATTACTACACATACACTCCAAGTACGATTGTTATAGGTAATGGCGTCAGCCAGAATGATCTGAATTATGCACTAATAAATAATGACTTGGTTATTAATATCAATGGTACGTCTGATAGTGTCACTGTAATAAATGATAGTGCGGTAAACATTGTATTCTCAGATAACACGATAATTTCCGGTGCGGCTGTCACAAGTGGTTTAATCAATGTAGTTACAGGTACGAATAGAAATGATGTGCTGCGTGGCGAAGCCGATCATGAAAACATTATGTATGGTCTTGATGGAGACGATGTACTCAGTGTCTTTCACTACTCCATAAATAATACGTTTTATGGCGGAACAGGAAACGATAGCATGTCGGGCAGTGAGAATGGGCGCGATATTTATACGTTAAATTTGGGGGATGGTCATGACACTATACACGATTTCAATCGTAGTCCACGCGACTTAACCCGAGTAAATGAAATTCGCTTTGGAACGGGCGTGTCAATAAATACTATGCGGCTCGCTGTTGAGGCTGAAAGACAATATGATCCTGATTCAGAAATTAACCAGCGTGTTGAAGCATTTAGATTGTATTACGGCGACCAGGGCGACTGGGTCAACATCAATGATGGTATCCGTGGCCGCAATATAGGATTGTATACATTTGCCGATGGCACCAGTTATACCCATGATGAGTTAATCAATATACTGAACCCATTTATTATTACAGGGGGTTCTAACGATAATTATTTGTACGGCACAGATAGAGGTAATGTCTTCGAGGGAAATGAAGGAAATGACTTTATTGAAGGCGGATTGGGCAACGATGCCTATCGTTTTCGATTGGGTGATGGTGCTGATATTATAGAGGACAGTGGCGGCATTGATCGAATCGTGTTTTTGGAAGGCATTACTGTGAATGATGTGAGGATTGTTCAGCAGCAAAATGAGGGGCGGCAAAATGATCTTATTTATGTTGGTACTTCTGGAGACGTCATTACAATTCCTTATTATGCATCACAAGGTGATATTGAGTTATTTGAATTTTCAGATGGGAATGTCTTTACGCGCGAAGAATTAATTTCACGTCAAGGTGGATTAATCATTGAACCATTCTTTGAGCCAACGAATAATCCAATCATTACGAACAGTGTCGAAAATGTCATCGTGCTAGGCACCCCCGGCAACAACACCATCACCAACAACAGCAACAACACCACCATCAACGCCGGTGACGGCAACGACATTCTGATTTTCACCAATGCGAACCAGGGGAATCTGGCCGCCGGGGGTTATGGTAATGACACGTTCATCCTCAATGGCCCGTTGCCTGCCGCTGGCACCGGCATTGCTGGTGTGTTCAACGGCGGTCTTGGCAGTGACACCTTTAATATCAGCAGCGGTTCGCGGGTGCGGATTGTGGATGCGTCGCAACAGGGGCAGACCAACACGCTGAACTTTGGCGCGGGGATTTCTTCCGGTGGATTTTCGTTAGGCCTGGGTTCGCTGTTGATTCAGACGAATGACGAGCTGGGCGGTGAAGTGCATCTCGACAACTTCGATCCGAACAATGTCTATGGCGAGCGGGCGATTGATGTGTTTAATTTCGCGGATGGCACGTCATTGACCTATGACCAACTCGTCAGCCGTGGTTTTGATCTGACGGGTACACAGGGCAATGACGTGATCAGCGGCACCAACGTCACGGATCGTATCACCGGCGGCAACGGCGATGACACCTTGATGGGTGGCGCGGGTGACGACAACTATTATTATAATTCGGGTGATAACCGCGATGTGATCCTCGACAGCGCCGGTAATGATGCGCTGGTCTTCGGCAGCGGTATCAGCTTGAACGACATCCGGGTAACACAAGCGGGAAATGATCTGGTGCTGGACATGCCGCAACAGGGTTCGATCACCTTGCAAAACTGGTACACCGGTAATCAAATCGAAACCTTCCAATTCAGCGACGGCAGTGTAGTGGATGCCGCCACCATGCAGGCGCGGGGTGCGCCGGGACAAGGGAATCACGCCCCGGTCTTGCAAACCGCCTTGCCGGATCAACAGGCCAATGAAGATGCGGTATTTTCCTTTGCGCTACCCGCCAATACGTTTACGGATACGGACGCCGGTGATGCACTGACCTACACCGCGACGATTCAGAATGGTGCTGCACTACCGGCTTGGCTGCAATTCAATGCACCATCTCAAACCTTCACCGGCACGCCCGGCAACGCCGATGTGGGTGTGGTGAATATTGTGGTGACGGCAACGGATAGTAGCGGCGCCAATGTGAGCGACAGTTTCACGTTGAGCGTCAACAACA
>JANNJI010000768.1:0-2502 GCA_031405795.1 Gammaproteobacteria bacterium | reverse complement strand
GTGAACGCGTGCAGGATAAAAAAAAAGGACGCGACTAAATGGTGAAAAAAGTCGATACCGCCGTCGTGACTTTGTGGGGCAATATGGTCGGGGCGGTGTCGTGGCTGGAGGATCGCGGCTATGCCGTGTTTGAATATGATCCGGTTTTTTTGCGGCAAGGACTCGACATCTCGCCGATCCACATGGGTCTGAATGAAGCCCGAAAGGGCAAGGGCCTCTTCTCCTTTGCGTCTTTAAACAAACAAACGTATCTGGGTTTGCCGGGTTTGCTGGCGGATTCACTGCCCGATAAATTTGGTAATAACCTCATTGATGCATGGCTGGCGCGACAGGGCCGTGATGGTAGTCGCTTCAGTCCCGTGGAACGACTTTGTTATATGGGCAAACGCAGCATGGGCGCACTGGAATTCTCCCCTTCCCTCATTGAAAAGTCAGACAAGTCATTACCCATAGAAATCTCGGCGCTGGTTGAGTTGACCCAGGAGCTCATGCGCCGCCACACCCATCTCAATGTGGCAATCAACAATCACACCGAAAAGGAAAACGCAGATGCCCTGCTTGATATTCTACGGGTAGGCACCTCCGCTGGTGGTGCACGACCCAAGGCCGTGATTGCGATGAATGAGCAAGGCCATGTCGTGTCTGGTCAAACCACCGCGCCCGCCGGTTACAGTTATTGGGTGTTGAAATTTGACGGGGTGACGGATATGGAATTGGGTGAAACCAAGGACTATGGCCGGATTGAATACGCCTATTCCCTCATGGCAAAGGCAGCAGGCATCACGATGACCGAGTGCCGTCTGCTGGAAGAAAACGGCCGCGCGCATTTCATGACAAAACGGTTTGATCGGGTGAAAGGAAAAAAAATCCATATGCAATCCTTGTCGGGTATCGCGCATTATGATTTTAATATGGCCGGTGCGTATAGCTATGAACAAGCCTTCGCGGTCATGCGTAAGTTGCGTCTGAGCAAAGCCGACGCCATTCAACAGTATCGGCGCATGGTATTTAATGTGATTGCGCGCAATCAGGATGATCACACCAGGAATATTTCCTTTCTGATGACAGCGGATGGGAATTGGGCATTGTCCCCTGCCTACGATGTTATCTATTCGCACAATCCTAAAGGCGTATGGACGAGTCAACACCAAATGACTCTGGCGGGAAAACGGGATCACTTTACCTTGCGGGATTTGCTTGAGGTGGGACAGTCGATTAGTTTATCTAAAGCCGAAAGTATTATTGATGAGATAAAAAGTGTGGTGGCAAAGTGGCCTGATTTTGCGCACGAGGCTGGGGTTCAGATAAAACACGCTAACGAAATTGCCAATAATCATCGACTCAACATCCGTTGATTATTTCATTGAGAATCTGACTAGCCGCTTCAACGTACCCTGCTCAACCGCGCAATGACCCTGATTTAAAATCATCGATAACAAACACGACGGTAAAAAATAAGGATCATCCTACAACAGGTCGCGGCTTTTGCTGACAGACCGCGCCGCTGGCGTTGCGTATAGTTACTTCCAACACGGAGGTTGGGGAGGACACGGATGTCTTTTTAACCCAGGGAGCGGGTAATTAGGGAAAACAATAAGGGGGCGGATCTCAACCATCCGCCCCCTTGTTGTTTTTGGCTGGGAATGAATAAAATCATTTGATAACAACTAAATCTGTATATCCACGTTTATTTTTCTTAGCACATTTGGCTCGTTATTTTTTCTCCACACCCAGTACATGCCCCTCGACTGAATCACCGTAGTGGCAGTTTTCATCATGATAGGTTTTTTTGGTAACGGCTACATCGCCGGTGAAGCGCGGATCCTGTGGGCGTTCACGGCTGTTGACGAAACTTGCCACGTCCCAGGCATCCTGATCACTTAAGCTGTTTGGTTTGCCAAGCGGCATGTTGGCCTTAATAAACCCGGCGGCAGTATCGATGCGATGCATGCCCGCACCCCAATTGAATGAGTCCTTGCCCCATAGCGGCGGGAATACATAAACCGCGTCAACCTGGGTGCCCTCACCCTTCTCACCATGACAAAGGGAACACTGCGCGGTGTAAATCTTAGCGCCGCGCTCGATACTCGGCGCTTGCGCGGGCTTCTTGAGTACCGGATAACCGCGCCCCGGTAACGACACGCCCACTGGTGCGTTACTCGCCAGCCAGTAGGAATACGTGGTTAAGGCGGCCAGCTCGCGACTGCCTGCGGGCGGTGCCGTGCCGTTCATGCTGTATTTAAAGCAGCCTTGCAGGCGTTCTTCGAAGGTATCGACGCGCCCCGTTTTTTTACGAAACGCCGGATACATGGTATAAGCCGCCCACAGTGGCGAGGCGTCTCTGTGACGGCCCGCATCCAGGTGGCAGTTCACACACTTCAAACCATTATTGACATCGGCCGTTTGCTTCCCTGCCGATGCCGCGACATGAGGGCAAGGCATGCTGCAGGGCGCGCGGCTTGCTGGCCGCGACGCGGCGAGCGACGGCTGCCACGCACAGGC
>JANNJI010000767.1:0-5476 GCA_031405795.1 Gammaproteobacteria bacterium | reverse complement strand
CGAGTGGACGACATTGGGACTATATGACCTCAGTGGCACCCTGGCTGCCAGTGATCTTGCCTTTACGATGAAGCAGTCAAGCGAGCCATTTAGAATAAAGTCAATCAATGGCAGCTTTGACTGGCGGCGTGGCGATAAAGGTTGGAGCCTGCGTGTGGATGATTTTCGTTATCAACAGTCAAACGCGGTATGGCCTGCAACGCAGATAACGGTTAAATATCAGAAAGAAGAACCGTTCACCCCATTACTGTTTCTGCATGCGAGTTCGGTTGGCCTGGAAGATATCAATGGTTTTTTAACCGAGAATGGTTTGCTCGACAAAAAGACGCATACCTTGCTGAATGATTTAAAACCCAAAGGTCAGCTGGCGGATCTATTTGTAAAATATCGGCTGGATTCACCGAAAAACCAGGAAATGCTCATCGGTGCGAATTTCAAAAACCTGTCGACAACAGCATGGCAAGGCGTGCCCGGAGTTGAAGGGCTAAACGGTTCAATCTTGTTTGATGCGCTACACGGCGAGATTAAGCTGGCCAGCACGGGTGCCGCCCTGACGTTTCCCGGATTGTTTCGTGAATCCATTACCTTGACGGAGTTACAGGCGGCGGCGCAGTGGTGGCATGCGGATAACACCTGGCATATCAATGTCAATCAATTGATGGCGAACAATGCGGACTTAAAAACCGATAGCATTGTTTATATGACCATTCCGGAAAACAAGGGATCGCCATTTCTCGATCTGCAAACAAAATTTTCTGATGGTAATGTCAAAGGTCTTGCGCAGTTCTACCCCACCGGGGTCATGGAAAAAGATCTGGTGGGTTGGCTTAAGACAGGATTGGTCGCCGGTAAAATTGAGAACGGCGGCGTGGTGCTGCACGGTAGGCTGAAGGATTTTCCCTTCCATAAACCCACGGGCACTTTTCAGGTGGTTTTTTCTGCCAAGGATGTTGAATTGAATTATCAAAAAAACTGGCCGGGGTTCACCAAGATGCAATTGGCGGGGAATTTTTCCGGGACAGGAATGCATTTAATGTCGTCACAGGCTGATTTGTTTGATAGCCAACTGCGCGATTTGGATATCACGATAGAGGATTTTTCCAATTCAGTGCTGCGTGCCACCGGGCGTTACAGCGGTTCCACACAAGATGTGATTCGATTTCTTGTGGACAGTCCGATTGCGCCGGATGCCAAAGACTTTTACGCAAAAACCACGTTTACCGGACAGAGTGAGGCAACCATTAATCTGCAAATCCCTTTAGCAGATCGAATCAGTCATCAATATCCCCTGCGCTATAATGGTAAAGTGACATTTAATAACAGTGCCATGAGTAGCTGGCAAGGCATGCTCGACATTAAAAAAATGCAAGGCGAACTGGAGTATTCCACAGCAGGCGTGTTTGCCAAGGATATTTCCGCCGATATATTCGGCGGTCGCGCCAATGTCAACGTTTTTACCTATGAAGAAGGTGGCAGTCAGCAAATTAAGATTGGTATGGACGGAATGATTGATCTTGCCGATGCCCTGCAGCATTTTAGTGTTCCCGGTGCTGATCTGATAAAAGGCAAAACGGCGTGGCAAGGGTTACTGAGTTTTGGTTATCAGTTAAATGGCAACCATATTCCCGGCAGTTTCACCTTTGGTTCGGAATTATCGGGCGTGGCCATTGATTTGCCGCCACCCTTTGGTAAGACGGCTATTGAGACCAATCATTCTTATGTTCAGGTCGAGTTTCCCAAGGACAATCATTTTTTGTTAACTGCCGGTCTGGGCAATAAACTGCGTGCCAGTGTGATCCTGGATAATCAGGATGCAAATCATGTCAGGTTGCATAAGGCGGCCATCAGTTTTTCAGATGCGGAGCCGATTCTGCCGCGACGCCCTGCCATCAAGATCAGTGGTCGCCTGGTTGGCTTCGTGCCGGATGTGTGGCAGAGCGTGCTTGAGAATAAAGCCACCGCGAAAAAACCAAAACAGGATAGGGCAGGTATCACATTGCCCATTGAGGTGGACATGGATTATCTGTCGATTATCACAGGTGACAGCAAATCACAGAGCGCCAGTGAGTTGCCGGACAATATACCCTTGGTAAATGGTACAGTGCGTGAGCTGATGATCGATGATATGCGGCTGGGTAAATTTGAGATTGCTACCGAACGCGACAAGGATGGTATTCAGATCAAAAAACTGAATTTTTCATCCGCTGACATGACTATTCAAGGTACTGGTAGTTGGTATTACCGCAGACGTAAGCACCAGACTAACATTGTACTAAACCTGGATAGCCCGGATGTCGGCAATATGATGCAACAGTTGGGCTATGCGGGGATTGTACGCCATGGCACTGCCAAAGCGGTATTGCAAGGCAGCTGGGCTGATGCCCCCAGTCAGTTTGATTCTAATAAGCTCAATGGCACGGTCAGTGTCGTGATCAACAGTGGCAGTATCACTCAGGTTGACCCCGGGGCAGGCCGTATGCTGGGATTGCTGAGTTTGAGTGAGTTGCCACGCCATCTGGTATTAAATTTCAAAGAATTCAATAAGGGTTTCACCTTTGATAGCATTCAAGGTAGTTTTGACATCACTAACGGCGATGCGGTGACCAAGAATTTGAACGTCGATAGCCCTGTTGCAGTGATCGCCTTGCGTGGTCGCACCGGGTTTGGTAAACGGGATTATGATTTGGACATCACTGCTGTACCACGTGCGACCAATACTCTGCCCGTGATTGCTTTTTTATTGAGTGGTGGTCAGGCCGGTGCGGTGACCTTATTCTTTGAACAAATTTTTGGCAAAAAGATCGATGATTCGCTGGCAAAACGCTACAAGGTGTCCGGCACCTGGGAAAAACCGCTGGTGACTGAAGTCAACAATGATGCATCTTCCCCTGCAGCAAGCCCTGCTGCAACAAGCGAGTGAGCCCGGCTACTGATGCCGCTCACAGGGAAATTTTATGATATGCTCTTGCCCATATTGAGTAATAGCCCTCATCCACAGCGAAGTATTGTATGAACCGTGTTGCTGCAATTCAAATGGCGTCTAGCCCGAATGTCGGAGCCAATTTAACCGAGGCGGCACGACTGATCAGTCGTGCGGTGGATGCCGGTGCCGAGTTAGTGGTACTGCCGGAAAACTTTGCCCACATGGGGATGAAAGAGCCGGATAAATTGGCGGTGCAGGAAGCCTATGGTGGTGGGCAGATCCAGAATTTTCTGGCAACCCAAGCCGATAAACACCGCGTCTGGATTGTTGGCGGCACTATTCCCATTAAATCTGACGATGCCAATCGTGTCCGCGCCGCGTGCCTGTTATATAACGAGCGTGGCAAGGTGGTGGCGCGTTACGACAAGATCCACCTGTTTGATGTAAAGATACACGAAAGCGGCGAAACCTATATCGAGTCGCAAACCACCGAGCCCGGTGGTGAGATTGTGGTTGTTGACACGCCGTTTGGCCGTTTGGGCCTGTCGGTGTGTTATGACCTGCGTTTCCCCGAGTTATTTCGCCGGATGGTCAATGAAAAGGTGGAGATCATTGTTATTCCTTCCGCGTTTACCGCGACCACCGGACGTGCCCATTGGGAAACACTGACGCGTGCACGGGCGATTGAAAATTTGTCGTACGTGATTGCCGCCGCGCAAGGTGGTTACCATATTAATGGTCGTGAAACTCACGGTGACAGTATGATTGTCGATCCCTGGGGTAAGGTTCTGGATCGCTTGCCGCGTGGTTCCGGTTTCGTCGTTGCCAATATCAACCTGGATTTTCTGCGCCAGGTGCGGCGCAATTTTCCGACCCTCGAACATCGCCGCATTCCCTGTGAGTTGAAAGTATGAACCAATCCGCGTTACAGATTGCGCGCGGTGCCTTGCTGGCGCCAGCGGGATTGGAAGATCACGATTTACAACAAGTTTTGCATCGAATTCTGGGCCACCGTATCGATTATGCCGATTTGTATTTCCAATCCTCACGCCAGGAATCCTGGGTGCTGGAAGATGGCATTGTCAAAGACGGGCAACACAACATCGAGCAAGGCGTGGGTGTGCGTGCGGTCAGTGGCGAGAAGACCGGCTTTGCCTATTCTGACGAAATTATTTTACCGGCATTAACCAGTGCGGCTGGCGCAGCGCGCGAGATCGCACAACACGGCCAGCAACATCAGGTACAGGCCTGGCATACCACACAACATCCCGCCTTATATCATAGCGATGATCCCCTCACTGTTCTTAGCGCCGATGAAAAAGTGGCGCTGTTACAGCGCATCGATGCTCAGGCGCGGCAAATTGATCCACGCGTCAAACAAGTGATCGTGTCGTTGGCGGGTGTGCATGAAGTGATCTTGATTGTTGCCAGTGATGGCACCTTATGTGCCGATGTGCGGCCGCTGGTGCGGATGAATGTGAGCATTATCGTTGAACAAAACGGCCGTCGTGAACAAGGCAGCGCCGGGGGTGGCGGGCGCGTCAGCTACCAATATTTTATCGAAGAGGATCGCGCGGCGACGTATGCCAAAGAAGCCGTACGTCAGGCACTGGTAAACCTTGAAGCGATCGATGCGCCAGCAGGGACGATGCCCGTGGTGTTAGGACCGGGTTGGCCGGGTGTGTTATTGCATGAGGCAGTCGGTCATGGTTTGGAAGGTGATTTTAATCGCAAAGGCAGTTCCATTTTTGCCGGGCGCATCGGCCAGCAAGTGGCGTCAACACAGTGCACCGTGATAGATGATGGTGCCATGTTACAACGCCGTGGTTCATTAAATGTTGATGATGAAGGCACTCCGACCCAGCGCAATGTGTTAATTGAAAACGGTATCCTCAAAGGATATCTGCAGGACAAACTCAATGCCCGTTTAATGAAAATGCCCGCCACCGGTAACGGTCGGCGTGAATCGTATGCACACCTGACCATGCCACGCATGACGAACACCTACATGCAGGCAGGTAAATATGACCCGCAGGAGATCATTGCCAGTGTCGAGCGTGGTATCTACGCGGTGAATTTTGGCGGCGGCTCAACTGCCTTGAGTTCTGCTTCCAACGCCTCCAGCACCCGTTGCACCGACGCACCGACATCCGCATCACTCAAACTCTGTTGGCGATTTTTGTGTTGTTGGATACTCCGCTTCAAATCCATGCGATGTCGCTCCAACGCACGCAGTTTGCGTTGTCCATCACTCGGCGGTTCCCACACCTCTGGTTCCATCGCTGCGCAATAGGCTGCGATCACTTCACTGTCCAGTTTATCCGTCTTGTTGCGTTGCATCTGCCCCATCGCAAAGCCTTTGATGCCGCGTGGATTCACCACACTCACTGCGTAATCGGCTCGATGCAATGCCTCCGCTACCTTTTCCCAGTAGACGTTCGTTGCTTCCATACATACATGCATTTGGCTTACTTCTTGGCTCTCTAGCCACTTCAACAACTGCTCGATCCCTGGCTTTGTGTTCGCAAATCGCATATAATATCTCGACTCCCC
>JANNJI010000766.1:0-1926 GCA_031405795.1 Gammaproteobacteria bacterium | reverse complement strand
CTCTATTCTCAAATGGGGTTGGTTTCATAGCAAACACCAGGGTTGATAAAAACAGATTCAGCACGATATACAGCAAAATAAAATATTTGGTCATTTGCTACCTTCTCAGGGTCTGACATTGAGTAACGCGCTTACTGCCGTTATTTCTTCTTTAGTAAGCATAAAATCAAATATGTTAAGGTCGTCCTGCATGTGCTGTTCGCTACAGGTACCACTCAACGGCACTATACCTAATTGGCGGAGGAAATTAAAAAATATTTGTTCAGGGGTTTTGTTGTATTGTTTGGCCAGCGCATGCACGGCCTTGCTGGCAAGAATATGTGGATTCGCCGTGAGGCTCCAAAAACTCTGGTAAATCACCGCATGCGCTGTGCACCATTGGCGCAGCTCAATATCATAATCCGAGTCTTGATAAAAGCGATTTTGTACTACCGCCGGTTTCACACGGGCGGCGGCATAAATTGCCTGCAACACGGCCAGATCGTAACAGTTGCTAATCCCCAGCTGACGAGCGCCACCCGCCTGATGAATCGCCTCCATCGCACACCAGGCCTGCATGGTCAGCGCGTGGGATTTGAGTGGTGAGTGCAGGATCAAGCCATCGACATACTCGGTTTGCAGATTTTCCTGCGATATCGCAAACGATTGACGAACCTGTACATCGAGCGAGGCATTCTTATCATAGGGTAGCCGGGCAGGGTCGTGACCGGAGAGGGGCGTAAACTTGGTTTGCAAGTACAGCGCTTTGCGCTCAACAGCATGCTGCTGTATGCGTTGCAAGGCCGCACCTACCAAAGCTTCGTCGTAATGTTTTGGTTGCGCGGCAGTATCAATCCCCCTGAATCCGGCCTGTAGCGCTTGCACCATCAAATCAGCCGTACGTTCTTTTTTCCAGGCCGTTCCATAAATAATCCCCGGCATCTTGACGCCGGCAACAGTGGTTATCCATGGCAGAGAGGACATCATTTATTTTCCTTTTAGCTGCGCGTACCAGAGAGCAATATCCGCTACTATACTAAATACTCAACAGAATAGTGCGCTGTGCGAACGCGGTGTTGTTTTTATTTTATGATTCAGCGTGTCTTGAGTTAAATACTTTCGTCACCTTGTACCGTTAAATGTCAAATGGAAGTCTTGACCCCGTCACTTCTCATTGAATGTGGCCGTCATCATTTTGTCGGATCAATCGAGTCTGCCCCCCGAACTTGATGGAAAGCAGGCTGAACTTCACTTTTATTCCATCTAAATGGGAGCACATCTGCTCCCACACCTACCTCTTTAATCCATCAACCACGTGCAGTGGTTTAACTCGCAGGGATATCAGGTAACTCCTTCCCGCTTTGCTTGATCTCAAGATGCCAACAGCCTTTCTCACAAATGAGTTTGGTAATGTAGTCCTGCATATTAATATTTTTCTTATGAACAATTTCGGGATAGATAACTTCACTTGCCATACCACTCAGTATCGTCCCAAATTCCTCCCGTTTCGTCGCGGCGATAGTATTGCGTGCAATATCAAGCACGTTATAACCTGCAAAAACCCCAGGCTCCACTAAGTGATTTGAAACGACATTGCCTTTCGCAGTCTGTGCCTGTATTTCTTTTACCATTGCAGCTTGAACTTCGTGTGCAGGCTTACCTTTGTTGGCGAAGTACACCTTCTCAACGGCGGTACCTACAGGTCCATAACCCCAGCCGCGCATTGGCTTGCGTTCTTTTAAATGTGTGCTGTCTCTTGCATTGGGAAAACTAACAGCACTCTCATAAATAATTCGCGCTTGTTCCGCCTCTGTACGTCGAGTGCTGGTGATATGCACTTTATTTACACCGGAATAAAACATCGCTAATTTGATTATTTTTTCTGTATAGTTACTCAACTCACGGCGAGCGGTGCTCGTATAGCTAATTGTCTCCGGTATTCGTGTT
>JANNJI010000765.1:0-2580 GCA_031405795.1 Gammaproteobacteria bacterium | reverse complement strand
CTGATCATTCCTGCCGTTGGCAAAGAGCAGTGAGCCCTTCTTCCTTGTCGATCGTCGTGTATGTCAGCCCTGGGCACGACCTGATCCACACCTCGCTGCTGCACACGGGGTTTTGCGAGCTCGTAAAAATCCTGTTGCGCAAAAAGACTTGACATGGAGCGTGCTCCAGACCGTAAGCTTGTGTGCGTTTATCACCTGCGAGGTAACACGATGACCATTAAAGTAGAGATATTCTCTTCGCCTGGCTGCGGTAAATGCGGCCAATCCATCCACATCTTACGCAAAGTTGCCGCTGAGTTTGCGGATGACTTAGTGCAATGGCGTGAGGTAAATGTGCTGGACGAATTGGATTATGCCGTGAGCCTCGGCGTAGTCACCACACCCGCGATCGCGATTGATGGTCAACTCTGTTATACCGGTATGCCCTCTGCCACGGATCTGCGTCAGCGCTTGCAGACCAAACTACAAAATAAACAATAACGAGTATCCCATGTTAACAACCTTGTTTGTCACCGCAGTCATCCTGGGCTTGCTGGCTTTCTTTGAACCCTGCACCATTGCCACGCATACCTTGTTTATCGTGCGCCTTCATCAACAAGACCCCGTTGACCGCTTCCGCCAATTGCTGGTGGTGTGGCTGACACGGTGTTTTATGTTCATCGGGTTATTGCTGGTGATCGTTGTCATCCTCCCCACGCCGCAGTGGGGGCCGTTACTGCCCAGTTTAATCCTGATGATGATGGCCTTGCTGTTTGTGATCTCACGTTGGGTATATATACCAGTCCCGCATCTGGCCTTGCATCGTTTACTGCCCAAGGGCAACACCTTCACCACCGGTGTACAACTCGGCCTCACCTTGCCAGCCTGCACACTGCCACTATTTATCATTATTGCCGGACTTGCACTGACCAATGGTTCATTGTGGTATACCGCCTTGGCGGGATTTTTATTTGCCAGCTTCTTTACCCTGCCCATGATGATTACCGCCATCACCGGCATTTCGGTGACAGGACGGGAATTTTTGCAACGCGCCGCCACCGCCGCGCCCTATCTAACTGCGGTGTTATTATTCGGCGCGGCGCTGATTTTAATCCTGCCGCATGTTGATTTGAGCACCGACAGTTTGCGCACTACGCTGCTGCAGGCGAACGCGGCGAGTATCGGTCTGGGATTTCTTGCCGGTTTTGTGTTTAGCTTTAATCCCGTGTCATTTGCCTCGATCCCCGTGGTGTTAGCCTACGTGACCAAGGCGCACGAACAGCGGCGTGCGTTAGTGTTGGGCAGTGCATTTGTGATCGGCATGATCGTTACTCATCTTGCGCTGGGTATTACGGCGGCGGCAAGCGGTGAATGGGTAAAGGGCTTGCTGGGCCGTCAGTGGGGTGCAGTATTAGGCCCGCTATTAATCGTGCTTGGTTTGATGTGGCCCGGCTGGATTAAAATACGTTTGCCCTGGCTTGGCATGCGCGCACGCAAAGTCACCGGTGTGTGGGGCGCCTTTTTCTTGGGTATTCCCTTTAGTATTGCGGTCTGTCCCTTTTGTACCCCGGCGTTGTTAGTTGCACTCACCGCCAGCGCGGCGGTAGGTTCTATTTCATTTGGCGCCGCGCTATTGCTGGCCTTCGCGCTCGGTCGCAGCATACCTATCCTATTAGGCGCTTGGAGCATGGGTTGGTTGGAATCATTACAGGTTTTATCCCGCTACCAGCGGCTGTTGGAAATCACCGCCGGAATCACCTTGGTACTGACCGGCCTGTATTTATTAAATGAATATTTTTTTATTCTGTAACACATCGCGCCGGTGTCGCCTATATTTGTTATTGTGTCCCCCTCTGTTAATGCGCGGCGGTGAATACCACTTGCAAACAATCGCATACTTTATTTCAAGAGAGATTACGGATGACGCATCCACTCCATTTTAAAATCAGCGACGCCGCCACTCGCACTGGCCTGAGCATTGATACTCTGCGCTATTACGAAAAGATCGGTTTATTGACGAATATACTCCGCACTGTCTCTGGTCTGCGGGTATACAGCGAAAAAGATCTCTCGCGCCTGGGTTTTATCCAACGCGCACAACGCATGAATTTTACGTTGGCGGAAATAAAAGACCTGTTGCGCCTGCGCGAAAATCCACAAACCGCCAAACAGGCCATACGAAAACGTACCGCAGAAAAGCTGCTCGAAGTTGAAACCCGTTTGCAGGAATTGCAAACCTTGCGTAATGAGATCACCTTGTTGCTAAATCTTTGTCAGGCCAGTCCCGACGGCTGTCCCATCATTACCCGGCTGGATGATCCGGCGGCTGATCAATAACCGCACGTCTACTAACGAGATGCATAAAAAAGATACCCTCCAGCCAAGACCGTCAGCCGCAGGGATGCGGCTGTCGAGCCAACACGGACGTATTTACGGCGTGTCTTGGTTGGAGGGTATCCTTTTCATGTGACTGAGTAATATGTTCAAGCGATTTTGTTGTTGCGCTGCGCTGAAGCCATGATGCTCAACGCCACCGCCTCTGCCACTTTAATCCCATCCACCGCCGAGGAGAGAATGCCACCCGCATATCCGGCGCCTTCA
>JANNJI010000764.1:0-5648 GCA_031405795.1 Gammaproteobacteria bacterium | reverse complement strand
CGGCAACTTGGGCAGTAATCACCTGTATTATGAAGGGTATGAATTTTTTTTGCTGTGTTGGCGAGTTGCGGCTGGCTGGCGATGAGCAGGGGCGTATTACACGCCAGGCAACGACTGAATGGGCGACATTGCCAATCAAGTTTGAGCTTATGACTTAATTCTCGGGCGCTCTCGTGGAGTGTTCGGGCAGTGAGTAAGAGTACATGGCCCTGGGCGCGGCGGTGATCACAGAGTTGCTTGTCGCGCGTGAGTAATAGGCGATCGTCATCGATGGCCTGGCGTAATAAAGGATAATCAATTTTGGGGTTGGTGGTGATAAGCGTGTCGTGTCCGGCAGCGCGTAACCACCGTGCAATACGCTGCAGTGTTTCGTCACATAAAAGGCGCAGTGGTTCGCGGGTCACGGCCAAAATCTTAAAGGGTAGAACGGATAACCCCGGTGACGATACCCAGGATTTGCACTTGATCATTTTTCAGAATAATCGGCGTCATCGCAGGATTGGCAGGTTGTAAGCGAATGCCATCGGCCTCGATATAGAATTTTTTCAGCGTCACTTGTTCACCGTTGATCATCGCCACCACGGTCTGGCCGTTTTGCGCGGACTCGCGTTTTTCTACGACAATCACATCGCCATCCTGGATATTGTCGTCGATCATCGAGTGGCCGCGGACCTTCAGCGCATAGGTGTTTTTGTGGACCATGTGCGCCGGTACCTGCACCTTTTCCTGTTGTTCGCAGATATCGACCGGTAAACCGGCCTGCACAAAGCCCAACAGGGGGATCTCATAAAGGGCCTCAGCGGCAATAGCAACTGGTTCAAGGGCAGGGTTCCACACGGGGATTTTTTTCTTTGAAATCAGGTAACTGACGTTATTCATGGAGAATTCTCTTTAGGGTTTGGGGAAAACATAGCGTGTTTTCCTGGTAATTGCAAACTTCGGGGTAAGAATGTTTCTGAATCACGGCATTATCTGAGCAGAACAGATGATTTTTATCGCAAAAAAGACAATAATCCGCACCATGCAAACACTTGAATCGAAAAAACCTCCGCGCCTGCTGCTGGTCGTTATTAGTGTGGTGATGCTCTTGCTGGGCCTGGCGACGGTGCTGTTGTGGAATAAATATGCCTCGCGACAATTAACCGAGGCGGATCTCCCACCGGAGTTGGCGATGAATTACTTGCCAGATGGCAAGCCGGTGCGCGGCTTGCAGATGACGGATCACAACAATCAGCCCTTTACGGAGGCGCGGTTTCAACAACATTGGAGTTTCCTGTTTTTTGGCTTCACTAACTGTCCGGATGTGTGCCCGACGACCATGCTGGTGATGAAACAGGTGTGGCAGAAATTGCCACCTGTCGCGCCCACCGAACCCAAACCGCAATTGATCTTTGTCAGCGTTGATCCGGATCGTGATTCGGTGGCGAAATTAAAAGACTACGTTGCTTTTTATCATCCTGAGTTCATCGCGGTACGTGGTGAGCATGACAAACTGGATGTGTTGGTGAAACAATTAGGGGCTTTGTATGGCTACGAAGATGGTCCCGACAAAAACAATTACACCGTTAACCACAGCGCACAATTAGTGTTGGTGGATCCACAAGGTAATCTGCGCGCGGTTTTTTCACCGCCATTTGTCGCCGATGAGCTGATAAAAACGTTTACACACATTCGGCAATTTCATAAAGGGTAAGGCATGAAAAAAATACTTTGTATAATGGTTTTATTGTCGCTCAGCCTGGGCGTGCAAGCCGACGCTGCGTTAGTGGTTCACCATGCGGTGGTGCCGGAAAAGCCACCGAGTGTCATGGTCATGGGCGGCTTTATGTCGATTGAAAATCCCAGCGAGAAGGAAATACGTATCGTCAATATCAGCAGTATCCAGTTTGGTCATATTGAGATGCATCAAACCATGATAAAAGATAACCTCGCTAAAATGATCAAACAGGAGGCGCTGATTGTGCCTGCTAAAGGCAAGCTTGAACTTAAAAGAGGCAGTTATCACCTCATGCTGTTTAATCCGAAAGTCAAACTCAAGACGGGGGACACGATTGAGCTTGTTTTGACATTACATAACGGCACAAGCCAGAAAGTACTGGCCAAAGTCATGCCCGCCATGCTCGACGTTGATCACTCCCATCACCACCACTAGAAAATCATGACTGAAAAAAATCGTTCGGCGTTTGCTGAGTTGCTGTTTGTTGTGCCGCAATATATGTTACCGCATCATTTTATTTCGCGCCTGGTGCTGCGTGCAACCCGCGTGCGTGCGCCGTGGTTTAAAAATCCCCTGATGCGTTGGTTTGTGAAAAAATTTAACGTCAATATGGCTGAGGCTGATAATGAAAATCTGGAGTCTTACCCGGACTTCAACAGTTTCTTTACCCGCACGGTTAAGGCGTCAGCACGGCCAATTGATCCAGGCACACAGCGCGTGATGTGTCCCGTGGATGGGGCGATCAGCCAATTGGGTTATATTGATGGGTCTACCGTGTTTCAGGCTAAAGGTTATTCCTACGATCTGCAAAGCTTGCTCGGCGGTGATGCCGCGTTGGCGAAACAATTTATGGATGGCGCGTTTGCCACGTTGTATTTATCGCCGCGTGATTACCACCGGTTTCATATGCCGATCGGCGGACGTCTAACGCAGATGTTATATGTTCCCGGACGTTTATTCAGTGTGAATCCCACCACAGTGCGACGCGTACGGAATTTGTTTGCACGCAATGAACGAGTGGTGGCAGTATTTGATAGTCGCGTCGGACCGATGGTGATGATTCCGGTGGGGGCATTGAATGTGGCCTGTATTGAAACTGTCTGGCACGGTGTCGTGACACCGCCACACCGGCAACCGGTGCAACGCTGGATTTATGATCGTGCCGATGATGTGATTCAATTGGAGAAAGGTGCGGAGATGGGCCGGTTTAACATGGGTTCAACAGTGATACTGTTGTTTCCAAAAAACACAATTCGTTGGGATGAGCATCTCAAGACGGGTGATACGATCCGTATGGGGCAGGGCATTGCCACAATCCTGTAAGTTTTCCACTTAACATGTTCAGCACAGCTCAAGTATACTGACACTGGTTTTTGGTTCGCGGTAGACGCGAAATAACAGGGGTTAATCATGGCAATTACATCATTTCATCCACCTCAACGTATTCTGATGGGACCGGGTCCCTCGGATGTCAGTGAACGCGTATTAAAGTCCTTGGCCAGACCGACCATTGGCCATCTCGATCCGGCGTTTGTCGGCATGATGGATGAAGTCAAACAATTATTACAATATGCGTTTCAAACAAAGAATCATTTAACCTTTCCCGTATCGGCCCCTGGTTCCGCAGGCATGGAGACCTGTTTTGTTAATCTGGTTGAACCCGGTGACAAGGTGATCGTCTGCCAAAATGGCGTGTTTGGCGGACGTATGAAAGAAAATGTAGAACGCTGCGGCGCCACACCCATCATGGTCGAAGATGCCTGGGGTACGGTGGTTGATCCCAACAAGGTAGAAGCGGCGTTGAAAAAAAATTCGGACGCAAAGCTGCTGGCTTTTGTGCATGCCGAAACCTCCACCGGTGCACAGTCGGATGCCAAGACCTTGGTCGCGTTGGCGCATCAACATGACTGTATCACCATTGTCGATGCGGTCACTTCCTTGGGCGGTACACCGTTAAAAGTGGATGAGTGGGGCATCGATGCAATTTACTCCGGTACCCAGAAATGTTTGTCGGCACCACCGGGCTTGTCACCGGTCAGTTTTAATGAACGCGCGATGGCGGTTATTAAAAATCGTAAACACAAGGTGCAGAGCTGGTTCATGGACATGAATCTGGTGATGGGGTATTGGGGCAGCGGTAAACGCGCTTATCATCACACGGCGCCGATCAATAGCCTCTATGGTTTACATGAAGCATTAGTGATGTTGCAGGAAGAAGGTCTGGAAAACGCCTGGCGACGCCACCGCACCCATCATCTGGCCTTGCGTGCAGGTATTGAAGCACTGGGTCTGAACTTTATTGTCGCCGAACAGGATCGCCTGCCGCAACTCAATGCGGTCACCATTCCCGAGGGTGTGGATGATGCAGCAGTACGTAACCAACTGTTGAACGATCACAACCTGGAGATCGGTGGTGGACTCGGCGCACTGGCCGGTAAAGTCTGGCGCATCGGTCTGATGGGCAGCAGTAGCAGCATGTATCATGTTGAATACTGTTTAAACGCCTTGGATACCGTGCTGACAAAATTGGGCGCCAAGATCAGATCCAATGTTGCGGTGGTGGCGGCGAAGGCTGAGTTTAAAAAAATAGCTAAAACGGGTTAGCGCATTACTAAATAAGGATGCCTTCTCGGCAATTGCTTCTGCATTACCTCGTCTGCTCGTTCGAACGCAGTCTCGGTTGCTGTTCCAGACGCAATTCTACCTTCTGTCTCCCTGCAATCGTACCGAATCCCTCCATAGGCTTTGTTTGGCGTCGTATACCTTAAGACTATCCGGCATCTCAACCAGCCACTTCGGCGAGTGTATACCATTTTGCAACCGTTATTTAGATGTGATGCTGATCACAGAATGATCACGGTGTTGCTTCTTCTTGTCATCCTAAACGAGGGGCGTGCGTTGAGCACGATAACAACAAGAGGAGGAGGCATCATGACGTCATATATCAAGATTATTGGACTGGGTTGTGTTGGTTTTGTATTGGCAAGTTGCGGAGGTGGTGGCGACAACTCTGCAGGAACTATTACATCCGCTGCGGTAACTGATTCCACGGTAATTGTGGAAAGTAGCGAGAAAGCGGTAGCGGGCTACACACTGGGAAGTGTCAATATGCTCAGCGATATCTGTGCCAGCACGGAACCAGCCGGGACGCAATGCCGGAGCCTTGAAGTAACTTGTCCGAATATGCCGGCATTACAAGTATCGTTACGCATTACCGAACCCACTACCGGCGTAACACCGCGTGGCACAGTCATATTTAGTACCGGTGGTGGTGGCACTGGCTACTATGCGCAACCCGAGTTATTCCAGTCACTTCAAAATGAGGGATTTCGTATCGTTGATCGTGCGTGGAGTGGAGCGTGGTATCAAGACAGCGGTGGTATTCGTAAAGGTGCTTGCCGCTATGCAACATTGGCAACGTGGGTACACAAGAACCTGCATTCTGGCCCCGCCTTTTGTGCAACCGGGAATTCTGGTGGTGCCGCAGAAGTAGGCCATGCGGTCATGACATATGGTCGTGGTGCGATACTGGATCATGTTATGCCGACAGGCGGCCCTGCTGTTGCGCGATTGGATTATGCGTGTCGTGGGCAAAGCAATCAAGCGTGGCAGGATCAATGCGCGGCAATCATCGCAGATGGCAAGGCACAAGGCAGTTGGTCCACCTGCACACCCTCATGTACGCTGAGTCCTAATGATGGTGTATGCACAGCATTGAGCGCTACGGCAACAGAACAAGACTTGTTATATGACAGTGTACTTGCTCCCGATAGTGTGTATTCCTTTACGCGCACGCAAATGAGTTTTCTTGAAGGGACAAAAGATTGTCAGATTTCGCCAGTGATGGGTGTACTGTTCCATAGCACGGTTAAAAGCAGCAAATCGTTTGCCTTTATCCAAAACACGCCGCACGCCGTGAGTTCAACCACGG
>JANNJI010000763.1:0-2198 GCA_031405795.1 Gammaproteobacteria bacterium | reverse complement strand
GGCGGATGCGTTCGGCGCTGATACCACCGACGACATATGCACTTACCCCGGCGCGCACCGCGGCTTGAATCATGCTGCGGTCACCATCTTGCGTGAATAATACTATTGGCCGTGGTTCGTCACGCGTGACCATACAAACGTGTTCCAACGTGTCGCGATCAGGTGATTCACGATCAATGACCACCACATCTGGCGCGAGGGCGCGTACCCGACCGATCAGGTCCGCACCGCGCTGTGTATCGACTACCACCACGTAACCGGCCTCATGCAAGGCCGACTTGAGTATGGCCGCACGTTGCGTATCATCATCGACCAACAGTACTTTGAGCTTTGTCATTTCCATATCCACGTAGGTTATATACTGGATAGCAAACGTTGTGCCAGGCCGTATTTCCATAGGAATCAAGATAATGCCTGGCAATTCCGCGGGCAGGCGCACTGTAATGGATAGTTATTCGCGTATTTGGCGCTGCCGTGGTGCAGAGAGGGCGTATTCGTGGTAAATGAAATTTACAATCCGTGCACTCATTCAGAATGATATTATCAACGCAAATGTCCGACGGGCAACGATGATGACGAGGGGATACAGTGATTGATCGGTTAATTGAATTGGAAACGCAAATGGCATTTCAGGACAGTGTAATTCAGGAACTGAACACGGTTGTGACTGCACAACAACAGCAGCTTGATAAATTAAAACGCGAACTGCATCTGTTGCAGGAACAACTCGCGCACCTGAACGACAAGATGGTTTCTTCCGGTAATGAACCGCCACCGCCGCATTACTAAAAGGAGGTTGGGGCAGGGAAACGGGCATTGATTTTCGGTGGTTGCAAGCGTAGTCTGGGTTTTAGTATAAACAACAAATAAGCACCCCCGATCGCTACTTATGCCTTTTAACGGAATCGAACTGATAGGGATACTTGCCAGCTATCTGTTGGGTAGCCTATGCACGGGCTATTACCTGATACGGGTATTTGCCAACAAAGATATCCGTGAGCACGGCAGCGGGGGTGTCGGCGCGACGAACGTTGGCCGGATACTGGGTAAAAAGGGCTTTATCCTGACCTTGCTCGGCGATACCCTCAAGGGCGTCATTGTCGTGGTGGTGGCAAAATACCTCCATTTCAGCGCCGATGCGCTCGCCCTGGTCGTTATTGCGGTCATTGTTGGCCATCTCTGGCCAATCATGCTCGGTTTCCGCGGCGGCAAAGGCGTGGCGACATCTTTGGGGGCACTCCTTATATATGATTATATGTTTATTGTCCTGTTCATGGTCATCAGCGTACTGAGCATGGTTGTGCTGCGACGCCTCACCCTGAGCGGACTGGTCGGTTATTTGGTGTTGCCGGTAGTGGTGATTGCGCTTGGCTATCCTTTGCCTGCCATCTATACTGCCCTGCTTAGTTCGGTGCTGGTGCTATACGCGCACAGAGACAATATCAGGCAAGCTTTTCGTATTAGTTCATCTTAATTAGGGTGGAGGGCTATGGATAATCGACTTGAATTCAAGATTGCATCAGAAGAATGGGAACTGGCAAAAGTTCACGACCTGAATTATTCAACCTTTGTTGAGGAAATCCCGCAGCACTCACCCAATACCAACAAGAGCCTGGTTGATAAGTTCCACGATGAAAATACCTATGCTATCTGTATTCAGGATCAGGAAGTTCTGGGGATGATTACCATCCGTGATAAGCGGCCCTTCTCCCTGGATACCAAACTCGCCAATCTTGACTCTTATCTGCCATCCGCCACGGCACCGTGTGAAATCCGGCTGCTCGCGATTAAACCGGATCGACGTAATGGTCGTATTATCCAGGGCTTGTTCACCACGTTGGCGGAATACGCCGACAAGCGTGGTTATGACCTGGCGCTCATCTCTGGCATATTGAGCCAAATCAAGCTGTACCAGCATATTGGTTTTGTCGCATTTGGTCCGGTGGTGGGTACCGCGGATGCGCCCTATCAGCCGATGTATTTATCACTGGCGGCATACAAAAAACTTAAAAATAACACACGCATATTTACCAGGCAGCAAAACGTCAACAGATCGGTGACCAATTTTTTGCCTGGACCGGTGGCAATAGCCGACAAGGTCCGGCAAGCGTATTCACACCCGCCGGTATCACACCGTAGCGCACAATTCATGCGTGATTTTAACGATACCCGGCGACAGCTGTGCGAGTTGGTGAATG
>JANNJI010000762.1:0-3405 GCA_031405795.1 Gammaproteobacteria bacterium | reverse complement strand
ATCTTCGCCGCCGCCAACGCGGCTCGCATCGCCCGCATTGCGCCATCGCCTTCCGGATCAGGCGCGGTTAGGTTGAAAGCATCCAGTGAACGGCCTTCACCTGCCAACTCTACTGCCGCTGTGCCACGTTCGGCGGAAAGTACAATCATTGCTGCCCCTTCACCGACGACAAAACCATCCCGCCGCACATCAAACGGACAAGATATGCCGCGCTCACTTAATGCGCCAATTCGCCCAAAACCAGCCAGCATTAAGGGATCAACATCAGCCCCGACACCACCGCAAATGGCCACGTCGCAGATACCAAGTCGTATTGCGCGGGCCGCTTCGGCAATGGCTGACGCGCCCGACGAGCAAGCTAATGAGATAGTGACCGCAGGCCCGGTTGCGCCATAAAGTTTTGCCAACAGTGATGTCACCGCTGCCGGTGAGGACTGCGATGCATCACAATGTTCTGCAAGCACACGGGCATTTTTTCCGAATTTGGCATGATCGAAAGGTGCCTTGCCACCGGCGGCACGCGTCAACGCATGCACGGTTGCAAAAGGTGCGCGTCCGGATTCGGCACCCAAAAAAATTCCGATTTTTTTATATTGGGAGTCATCTGTTTTAATACCCGATGCCGTCCATGCTTCTTGGCTGGCCATGCACGCCAACGCAATACGCCGATCACCTTCATGCATAAAACCGCGGATAGGTGCGGCGACAGTACAAGGAAAATGCTCAACATCAAATTCGGCAACAGGCACGATGGCGCTCTTACCCGCCGCAAGAGGCGCAGTTGATTCGCGCCAGCTTAACCCTAGCGCCGTAACAGCACCGACACCGCGTATAAATACTGGCCGTGATGTCATGCGTCCTCGGCAGAGCCCGTTAGCCAAACGTTCAATACCTCGCGACGACGTGCTAGCAACTTGGGATTGGTTACCTGGGCAAACGCAAACGCTAATTCAGCCTCGGCCACCAGATGACCATCTACACGGGCCAAGCCTTTAACCTGTCCGCCGTCCTCGTGCACTGAAATAACCTGTGCCTCGAGCTCTAGCCGATCGCCAGGCCGTACCCGATGCCGGAATTTAGCCTTATCGGCGGTCACCAATAAGGCGTGTAAATCATGCCGACCGCGCTCGCGCATCGACGCCTCGACGAGAACGCCGCCGAGTTGCGCCATCGCTTCGAGTATCAGGGCGCCAGGCATAATCGGATGCCCCGGAAAATGATCAACAAAAATGTCGTCTGCAAGAGATACGCACTTGATACCGAATGCGGATTCAGGCGGATTGAGGGCAGTAATTCTGTCGAGAAGAATATAACGCATTAGTGTTTTCTCATCTTGGTGGGTTAGGCACGTGTTTTGACTGCCGTTTAATACAATAAATGTTGCGTAAAAAATACATCATCCGAGTTTGCCGAGAATCAAAAAAAGATTAAACAGGTAATGTGCACATGCTAAATTATCATTAATCATGTGCGTTGTGTTTCTGTGGCCACCAGAAATATTTGAAGAACCAAACATTATGATCCTCTGTAAATTCGATTTATCCACTGATGCCCTAGCGCCAATATTCTACAACTTCAGCATAAAATTAAGATACCGTTTTTGACTGTCACCCGGTATTCAGCGCTGGCCCGGCTGTTTCAGGGAAAAAAACCTGGGTTTGTGTGAGAGGATGCTGAATAATTACACGCCTGCACAGCCACCTCCGCTGCAAAAACCAATCAAACCACACAGAAAACGATTCGATTAAGAGCAGGAAGCGGCAATCCAGCGGCGGAACCGGCTCAATCAAGCGAAAAGATAGGCGTGGATTTCCAGAAAAAGGGCGTTTATGCTTCCTGTACTTGATATATTTAGAATTGGGATAATGTTAATTTATAATTTAATAAGAACCAGAGAGCAATAAACGCGAATGTAATACTTACAGGCGAGCTTTGGTACATCAAACAAAAAGTCTCTCAGAGACTCATTAAGAAACACTACCTATATCAAGGCAAAGTGTTCGAAGTATTCTTGAACCACATACACAGCGAGTCCGAAATCGCAGAGCGAATTTCGATATCTTCGCTGAGTGGTGGAAAACAAACATGTATTTCAAGCAACGATACATCGACCGAAACTCAACTCATCATCCCGCCGATCATATAACCCCGTGGTTCTGGCGCTTTCATGATTCGCCATTTGCTGCGCTATTTCAATTTTCCCCCATTGCGCAGGTATTCAGTAATACCCGTCGCTCGAAACGAATGATTGTCAATCTTCGTGGAAACTCCTGCCGAGATCGCACGTCGACGAATCATGCGGTATGAGGTAGGTCAGGGCCAGACTCCGAGTAAATAGGCCATCATCTCCTTGACATGGTACTGTATAAGAACTATTTTGATTCACAGAAGGACCATAACCCTATCATATGGTCTATATACAAACCAAGTGTAAAACAATGCCAACGTCGATTATACGTACCTATTCCCGCTATAGCCGCGATGCAGTTGCCCTGCTTGGCGGGCTGATACGCAGTGCAAGAAAGGAATGCAAGCTCACCACTGCGGAAGTCGCTGAGCGCGCGGGTATTTCCAGAGGTTTGCTGCAACGCATTGAGAAAGGCGATCTTAAATGCGAGATCGGCGCGGTATTCGAGGTTGCCACTATCGTGGGCGTAACACTGTTTGATGCCGATAAAACCACGCTGAGCAAACACCTCCGTCACACACAAGACAAGCTGTCGCTATTGCCCAAATCTGTACGCAAGACAACAAAGTTGATAGACGATGATTTCTAATGAAAGTTATCGCGAAGCCTTTGTCTGGATTTGGCTGCCGGAACAAACCGAGCCTGTCGTCGTCGCGGGTAAACTGGTGATTGATAAAGGTAACATCCTGTTCAATTACGGTAAGAGTTATCTTGAGCGGGTGAATGATGCCAAGCCAGCTATACCAATATATGAACCGGAACTCCCGCTTAAAGCTGGCGTGTTGCCATTGTTCGATGGATTGAGCATGCCCGGCTGCATTCGTGATGCCGCGCCGGATGCGTGGGGTCGTCGCGTTATCATCAATAAAAAACTCGGATTAAAAGGTACACGCACGGATACCGCCGAGCTGAGTGAGCTGACGTATCTTCTTGAGTCCGGTTCTGATCGTATTGGCGCACTGGATTTTCAGCGCTCTCCAACCGAATATGTGTCGCGTTCAGCAACGAAAGTGACGCTGGATGAATTGCTGTATCGACATGAACAGGTTGTTGAACAGTTCCAGCATCACCGGGTCGACGCTGGTGCCCGCGGCGCGTCGCTCCGGGCGGGCCTCGACGCGTTTCAACAGCATGTGGTTCAGGCGCGTGATCTGCGCGAGCCACCCCGGCTCGATCACGGTGGTCGAGTTCTGCTCGGCGATGATCGCCGGCCCCGG
>JANNJI010000761.1:0-2235 GCA_031405795.1 Gammaproteobacteria bacterium | reverse complement strand
CTGCTGGTCACCAACGTCGATAAGAAACAACGCAAACGCAATCCGGCCGCACCGTTCACTACTTCAACTTTACAGCAAGAAGCGGCGCGTAAACTGGGCTTTACGGCGAAGAAGACCATGATGGTCGCCCAACAATTATATGAAGGTATCGACATCGGCGGCGGCGAAACCGTAGGCTTGATTTCTTATATGCGTACCGACTCGGTGAATCTGGCAGCCGAAGCACTGGCCGAAATTCGTACCTACATCGAACAACGTTATGGCAAGGAAAATCTCCCCGACGAGGTACGCGTATATAAAACCAAATCGAAAAATGCCCAAGAGGCTCACGAAGCCGTACGGCCTACCTCGGTGAATCATGACCCGGAGCAGATCAAGGCGCATATCAACAAGGATCATTACCGGCTATACGACTTAATCTGGAAACGCACCGTCGCCTGTCAAATGATCCATGCCACACTGGATACCGTTGCGGTGGATCTCAGCGCTGGCGACCAACACATATTCCGTGCTAATGGCTCTGTCGTCGTCAGTGCCGGTTTCATGACTGTGTACCAGGAAAGCGCGGACGATAACAAGGCCAGTGAAGATGATGAACGGCTTCTGCCGCCCTTGAAACAAGGGGAGATCGTCACGCTCAATGCGGTTAATCCCGAACAGCACTTCACCGAGCCACCGCCGCGCTATTCGGAGGCCACCTTAGTCAAGTCATTGGAAGAACATGGTATTGGTCGTCCTTCGACTTATGCGACCATCATCTCCACCTTGCAACAACGTGAATATGTGACACTGGATAAGAAACGGTTTTTCCCCACCGATGTCGGCCGTATCGTCAATAAATTTCTCACCGAACATTTTACCAATTACGTCGATTACGATTTTACCGCCCGCATGGAAGATGAATTAGATGCCATCTCGCGCGGTGACCAGGATTGGCAGCCGGTAATGGCCAAGTTCTGGAAGCCCTTTAAAGAATTAGTCGATGACAAGGAAAAAAACGTTGATCGCAAAGACGTAACCCATGAAGCCATGGATGAGGCTTGTCCGAAATGCAGCGCACCCCTGTCAATTCGTTTGGGTCGACGTGGCCGCTTTATTGGTTGCACGGCCTATCCGGAATGCGATTACACCCGCAACCTCAAAGATACTCCGGAAGACACAAAAGAGATCGTCGACGGCCGCAAGTGCCCGCAATGTGAATCGGATCTGGTGGTACGCTTTGGTAAATACGGCAAGTTCATCGGGTGCAGCGGCTATCCAAAATGTACTTTCATTGAGCCAATAGAAAAACCCGCCAACACCGGCATCGACTGTCCGCTGTGTAAACAAGGCAAAATGCTGCAACGTAAGTCGCGGCGCGGTAAGATTTTTTATTCGTGTGAACGTTATCCCGATTGTACCTATGCGGTGTGGAATGAGCCGATCAATGAAGCCTGCCCGCAATGCAAATGGCCGATGCTCACCATGAAGGTCACCAAGCGCAGCGGCGCAAGTAAAGTCTGCCCGCAGGAAGAATGCGGTCACACTGAATCCGTCGAGATCGAAACTACCGCTGACAACGATAAAGCAGAGTAGCGCACTGGTTACGTTGCTGTGCGCACTATATTGAATTTACCCCGCTGCGGTGATGTGGATGCACGAATACGCGATATTACCCGGAATTATTTTTATTTCTCATGACTAATGACGCCCTGCAACACGCAGTCACTGTGCTCAAACAAGGTGGCATCATTGCTTATCCAACCGAGGCCGTGTTTGGCCTCGGCTGTGATCCACGCAATGAAACAACGGTGATACGCCTGCTCACCCTCAAAGAACGGCCCATCAGCAAAGGTCTGATCCTGATTGCCGCCAATAGCGAACAACTCAAACCCTATCTGGCTCCCGTGGAAGCAAAGTACTGGGAAAAAGTTAAATTGACCTGGCCCGGCCCAGTGACCTGGGTGTTCCCCTCTCGCCAATCGGTTTCGAGCGCGCTACGTGGCGCACACTCCACCATTGCCGTACGTGTCAGCGCCGATCCGTTGGTACAGGCATTATGCCTGGCTTTTGGAGGCGCTATTGTTTCCACCAGCGCCAATAAATCAACTTACCCGGCTTCACGTAGCGTCGCCGAAGTAAAGGCGCAGTTTGGCAATGATCTTGATATGATCCTGCCCGGCGAGGTGGATCGCGCGGCCAAGCCCAGCGAGATCCGTGATCTGCTCACTGATCATATTATCCGGCCCGGCTGAC
>JANNJI010000760.1:0-2310 GCA_031405795.1 Gammaproteobacteria bacterium | reverse complement strand
CGAATTGGAATTCACTCAGGTCGAGAAGGTCTGAGGCAACGCTGCGGGAGGCCCGGCCAGGGCCGTTGACCGCAAACCGCGAAGGAGTATCCGCGGATGTCATCGGCAACGGCTTCTTGCGCGTCGACAAGTTATCAGGTGCTTTAGTTACCGAAGGTGTTGTCATCAAGATCAAAGCTCCCCGGTGTAACGGCTAGCAGCGACAGACTTTTCTTTCTGACCGGGTGCATGCAGCCAACAGTGCAATTCATCCCAATCGGCAATGGCGAGTTGCCAGTTCTGACAGCGCCGTGCCTGATCATCGTAACGCTTGTTCACTGGCAAAAACCGGACATCGGCGGCTGAGAGCAACAGCTCATAAAACAAATTATAACCCGCACCAACCACCACGGTCTTGGGGCTTAAATCAAGTTGGTTTGAAAATTCATGGATAAGGGAAATGTTAAATTCGTTCTTGCATGCAAACTGGGTTAGTTGCGAAATGGACGAAGGTGTCAAACGTTTTTCCGAATCAAGGACAGTCAGGGTATTTGTATCACTGTTCACTGACACCGCGAGATTTCTTACCATCAAGCCACTATGTCGAGTCGGGATGCGTAATTCAGTCAATTCATCTGCACGCCATTCTTGAGAGAGGTCACAGTAAGGAAAGATAACCTGGTCATAGTGCCGGTTGACCCAGTCCCAATCCGTATAACGTGCATAGCGGCTTACCAATATACGTTTATCAAAACATTGAAACAGCTTATCGGACAACTCACCCTGCCAGCCTTTAGCAAAGGTATCAACGACCAACAACGCAGCAGCGTCAGGGCGTTGTTCCGCAGCGGGCGGCACTAACCCGCACCAGAGTTTGGTGGTATAGCCTTGCGCGATTAAGGCATTGGCAATAAGACTGCCCCGCGTGCCATGACCACGACCGCCGCCAAGGGCATATACATAAGCATCAGCTGTCGAATGAACCATCTTTAGTTCTGCTCTCATCGGCATGGGTGACCTGATCAAAAACGGCGATATCCTGTGGCGTCAGTGTAGGATCACCGTGCTGTGCCAGTGTTGATTGTTCCAATGGCAACGGCGGATTGGCGCTCGCCGCCAGCCAGGCACCCGTGGCACCCGCACCAGCAGAACTACCACCGCCACCCTTCCATACTGGGTCCGACGACGACGTCGATGATGAAGGTGAAGTCTCCGATCTTGTGTCGCGACTGGTATTTGTTGAGTTATCCTCAAGCTTACGGCAATCAACACAAAGGCGTAGTGGTGCGGCTTGTTGTGAGGGGCTATGGGTAATGCCTGATTTACTTAACAAACCAAGATGATCACGGCAGGACCATTTACCGCAACGGCCACATTGTTGTTGCGCCGATCGCCCGCAAGGCCGCAACAAAAAAAATCCAACTTTGATCTCACACCGTGCTGTGGTTTCAGTCATAGCTTAGAGTCTACGGTAAATTTTTCAAAAAAAAAAGCATAATTCATTGGGCCGCGATGCTGAAATCCATTATGCTTTTCGGCATGGATCAGGGCTTGCCCAAAAAACTGCATTTGGAACTCACGGAGCGCTGTAACGCAGCCTGCCCCATGTGCGCGCGTCGCGATGACGGCGGCCAAATGAATCCCCATCTGGCCGACCGGGAAATCACCCTCACCTTATTTAGACACTTCTTCCATACAGCGTTTCTCCGACAATTAACCGAATTGCGGCTCTGTGGAAATTTTGGCGATCCTGCCGTCGCCCAGGATGCACTGGCGATTTGCGAGCATTTTCGCACTATTAATCCAAACGCTGATTTAATCATGCATACAAATGGCAGTGTGCGCACAGCTGAATGGTGGTATCGGCTAGGCCGCCTATTTAAAGGTAAACATGACGCCGTGCTGTTTGCCATTGATGGCCTACAAGATACCCATGCTGTGTATCGACGCCATACTTCCTGGGAACGTATTATTGAAAATGCCGATTCGTTCATGCGTGGTGGCGGCAATGCACACTGGGTGTTTCTCGTCTTTGAACACAATCAGCATCAAGTGGAGGAGGCAAGAACCCTTGCCAAAACACTTGGCTTTCGCCAGTTCACCTTGAAATTCACGAAACGTTTTCGCTCCCATCTCACCGGCAAACTACGTTCACAATATCCAATCAAGGATCAAACGCATAACGTGATCGGTTATATCAAGCCACCGTCAATCCCAACCTACCGCAACCCCGCCGAAACCGAAGATACTCTCGCAAAAACAGGTGACGTTTGTTGCCGCGCCATCCTCAACTCGGAAATTTTTGTGAGCGCAGAAGGCCTGGTTTTTCCC
>JANNJI010000759.1:0-9612 GCA_031405795.1 Gammaproteobacteria bacterium | reverse complement strand
ACAAAGGCAATATCATGAAGTTTACCGAAGGTGCATTTAAGGAATGGGGCTATACTCTGGCCAAGCAAGAATTCGGCGCAAAAGAAATCGATAAAGGCCCCTGGTGTCAATTTAACAACTCCAAGACCGGCAAGCCCATTGTCATTAAAGACGTGATCGCCGATGCCTTCTTACAACAAATCCTGTTACGCCCGGAAGATTACGAAGTCATTGCCACACTCAATCTCAATGGCGACTATATCTCCGATGCCTTGGCGGCCCAGGTTGGCGGGATCGGTATTGCTCCGGGTGCGAATTTATCTGATACCGTGGCCATGTTCGAGGCCACTCATGGCACGGCGCCTAAGTATGCGGGTCAGAACAAGGTAAATCCGGGTTCCATTATTTTATCGGCTGAGATGATGTTACGGCACATGGGTTGGGTTGAAGCGGCTGATTTAGTGGTGAAGGGCATGTCCGGTGCCATTATGGCGAAAACCGTCACATATGACCTGGAGCGGTTAATGGACGGGGCGAAATTATTGAGTTGTTCTGAATTTGGTGGGGCCATTATTCAGAATATGTAATAACGACCGCTGGTACACCTGAGCCCAGGTGTACCAGCGGTGTTCTCTCTTTTAGTGAGAAGTCTGCAAACTATCCTGTCGTTCGGATGGTTTAATATCGGTGGCGTGCAGCCCCTTTGGTCCTTGGATATATTCAAATTCCACCTTTTGGCCTTTTTTGAGGGTCCGATAACCCTCCATGCTAATTGCGGAGAAGTGCGCAAAGATATCATCACCACCTTGCTCGGGGGATATAAACCCGTAACCCTTGGCATTACTGAACCACTTTACGATTCCAATACTCATGCTTTCCATGCCTCCTGTGCTGTCTGCGGTAAGAAACCTTCGTCACTCCATGTCTTTAATCTCTGGGAGCGGTTAACTGCTGAAAAAAGTGCCACATGAATAAACATAAAGGACGACCTTTTAACTATAGACAAAAATCCCTATGATGCATGTTAACGTTTGTTAAAATACCAATGAACAATCTAACCTTTTAAACATATGGCTAATTGATGGTATGAGTGACAAATTAACACCGGGGCGTAGCGATGATGGTTTGGCCATACAGGAGGCAAAACCGCAATTAAAACGCCCGCCCATGTATAAAGTAATTCTGGTAAATGACGATTACACTCCTATGGAGTTTGTTGTGCACGTGTTGGAAAATTTTTTTGGCATGAATCGTGAAAAGGCTACACAGATTATGCTGAACGTGCATACCAAAGGGCGTGGTGTTTGCGGTGTCTTCACTCGCGATATTGCTGAGACGAAAGTGGTGCAAGTGAATGATTATTCGCGCAAACATGAACATCCTCTGTTATGTACGATGGAAGCCGATACCTAGGGGTACGATGTTATGCTAAGCAAAGAACTGGAAAGCTCGTTAAATAACGCCTTTAAATTGGCGCGCGACAAGAAGCATGAGTTCATGACCGTAGAGCATTTGTTGCTCGCGCTCTTGGATAATCCTTCGGCAGCGGATGTATTGCGCGCCTGCGGTATTAACATGGATCGCATGCGTAAAGAACTCAGTGAATTTCTTGAAGAAACAACGCCGCTATTACCGCAGAACGATAATAGTGATACCCAGCCCACGCTGGGATTTCAACGGGTATTGCAACGTGCGGTATTTCACGTGCAATCATCCGGTAAAAATGAAGTCACCGGTGCGAACGTCCTGGTGGCTATCTTCAGCGAGCAAGAATCACAAGCCGTCTATTTCCTCAAGAAACAAAACATCACGCGCTTGGAAGTGGTGAATTTTATTTCTCATGGCATCTCGAAGATCGGTGATGAAGAACGCATAAATCCCGAGACGAGCGGTGAGGAAGAGAGTGACGATAAACAACAGGATCCATTAAACCAGTTTGCCACCAACCTGAACAAATTGGCCAGGGCCGGCAAGATCGATCCCCTGATCGGTCGCAAGCATGAGTTGGAACGCACCATTCAAGTATTATGCCGACGCCGTAAAAATAATCCGCTGTTAGTGGGTGAGGCCGGTGTTGGTAAAACCGCATTGGCTGAAGGTCTGGCCAAAAAGATTGTTGACGGCGAAGTCCCGGAGATTCTGGCAAATAGTACTATTTATTCGTTGGATCTGGGCGCGTTACTCGCGGGCACAAAATACCGGGGTGATTTTGAAAAACGTCTAAAGGCTGTAATCAATCAACTCAAGCGCGAACCGGGCGCCATTATGTTTATTGATGAGATCCACACCATTATCGGTGCGGGTGCAGCATCCGGTGGCGCGATGGACGCCTCGAATTTGATTAAACCGGTATTGGCTTCCGGTGAACTGAAATGTATTGGTTCAACTACCTATCAGGAGTATCGCGGTATCTTTGAAAAAGATCGTGCCCTGGCACGCCGTTTTCAGAAGATTGATATCACCGAACCCACGGTCGAGGAAACCGTGCTGATTTTGGAAGGGTTGAAATCACGTTTTGAAGAACACCATGGTGTGCGTTATACCAAGCAAGCGATTCGCTCGGCAGTGGAACTGTCGGATCGTTACATTAATGACCGGCATTTACCGGATAAAGCGATCGATGTGATCGATGAAGCCGGTGCCAGCCAACGGATGTTGGTGGCTTCCAAGCGCAAACGTACCCTTGGCGTGAAGGAAATGGAAGAGGTAGTGGCCAAGATCGCACGCATCCCACCGAAAAGCGTCTCGCACAGCGACAAGGAAACACTGCGCAATCTCGAACGCGATTTGAAGCTGGTTATTTATGGCCAGGAACAGGCCATCGAAACCTTATCGTCTTCGATAAAACTGGCGCGTGCCGGTTTACGTAATGACGAGAGGCCGATCGGTTCATTCTTATTCGCAGGCCCCACCGGCGTGGGCAAAACGGAAGTCACGCGCCAGCTGGCAAGGATCATGGGTATTGAATTGATCCGTTTTGATATGTCTGAATACATGGAGCGTCACACAGTGTCGCGGTTAATTGGCGCGCCACCAGGATATGTGGGATTTGACCAGGGTGGCTTATTGACTGAAGCGATTGCCAAACACCCGCATGCCGTGTTGTTGTTGGATGAAATAGAAAAAGCGCACCCCGATGTCTTTAATTTATTATTACAAGTGATGGATCATGGCACGCTCACCGACAACAATGGCCGCAAGGCGGATTTTCGCAATGTCATCTTGGTAATGACCACCAATGCCGGTGCCGATCAATTGCAACGTGCCTCAATTGGCTTCACTAAACAGAATCATGCCTCCGACGGAATGGAAATCATCAAGAAGGTCTTTACCCCGGAATTCCGTAATCGCCTGGATGCGATCATCCAGTTCAAACCACTGGGTCCTGATATTATTTCCCGGGTGGTGGATAAATTCTTATTTGAGTTTGAAGCCCAGTTGGAAGAAAAAGGTGTGACCGTGGATATCGATAACGAAGTTCGTACCTGGCTGGCTATGCACGGTTACGACCCGTTGATGGGCGCACGGCCAATGGCGCGAGTGATTCAAGAGAACGTGAAGAAACCGCTGGCGGAAGAGCTGCTATTCGGTAAATTAGCGCACGGTGGACATGTTCGCATTACCCTGCGTGACGATACCATCCGCATGGAACTGGAAGGCAAAGACGAGCTGGCGACGCATTAAGACATTTGTGTCTTGTGTAGGTCGGGCTTCAGCCCGACACGCCAGCCGCGTTACACAAACGGCAGTGAGTGAAGCATAGGTAAGTGGGGCCTTAATGTACACGACACCATGGACGGCAGCAGATGCCTTGGCGTGGCCAGTCCGAAATTGGTAGCTGTGTTCATCGGGTCGGGCTGAAGCCCGACCTACAGTAATAGATTCAAAGGGATTATTTACCGCGGAAAACGATACGCCCTTTGCTCAAATCATACGGCGTGATTTGTACCATGACCTTATCACCGGTCAATATCCGAATGTAGTTTTTACGCATCTTACCGGAAATATGGGCAATAACGACGTGCTTATTCTCTAACTCAACTCGAAACATGGTGTTGGGCAAGGTTTCAATAACGGTGCCTTCCATCTCAATATGTTCTTCTTTGGCCATTTATCCTCGCATTTAGAAAAAAACTGCGCGAATAATGCCTCAAATCGCTCCACAATTCAAAATCCAAATTGGGTAAAACGGGTAGTATTGGCAAATTAGTGCTGATTTGGTCGTTTAACCGGCGACCGCCATCGTCGAGGCACCCGCACTCCAGGCCAAACGAGGGTGGCGGACCTCTGGATCGACGATCATTTCCATACCCAGAAACCGCACCAATTCGCCCAAACCACGAATAGTCGCCAAGTCGCCACGCAAAGCAGCGAAGTGATCGGGATTGAGATAGACCAGATTGGGACGATAACCGTGTTCGCGTTCAAACTTCGACGCTAATTGATAGAGGAAGCTGATCATATTGTCCTCCAGTCCGCGTTTAGGCGGGTAGGCACGCTTACGTTATGACTCTCAACACAGCCAAAGGTTGCAATAACTGTGTTACACGTTCATGACAACACTAGCGACTTGCCTTACTAATAACTTTAGTGGATATTTTTTGATTGTGTGGTGGAAAAAATAAATGAATTTGCAATCTATTCATCGTCAATACATTAGCTTGTACTGTTCATTCAATAGATGTAAAACGACATACAACTGATTGTTTTAGTACCGAAAGTTATTGTTACTGCCTGAAAGGCAACCAACGCTGCCCATTAAATATTTCCAAGGCAGAAAAATTCTTCTTGTATGACATGTTCGCGCAAGGCTCGATCCAGTAACCCAGATAGAGATACGGTAGCTGTTTTTCCTGGGTGGCGGCAATTTGTTGCAAGATAGCATAGATACCTAAGCTGCGTTGCGGTAAGTCTGGGGTATAAAACGTGTAGACCGCTGACAAACCGTCGGTGAGCCAATCGGTCATGGCCACTGCATACAAATGTTGTTGATCGCGAAGTTCTAATAACTGGGCATTACCCCAGTCCGTGAGCAACATACGCTGATATTGTTCCGGATCATCGGTAATCATGCTACTGCCGGGGTGTCGCGCCGCCAGGTAACGTTTATACAAGGCGAAATGCTCAGGCGAAAATTCTGCTGGTTGCCAACGCTGGATTAAATCTGCATTTTGTTTACAAAGGCGCCGTTGGCTGCGATTTGGTTTGAAGTCATTAACGGCAATTCGTACCGGGACACATTCCCGGCAGGATGGGCAGTGCGGGCGATAAATGTGTGGCCCACTGCGCCGAAATCCCAGTGTAACCAGCATGCTGTAGGTTTGTTTGCTCATCGGCGCTTGTGGATCAACAAACAACGTCACCGCGTTTTTATTTGGCAAATAACTACAGGCGTGCGCCGGTGTTACATAGAAACGTAATTGTTCCAGTAGCGTTAATAAGTCTTCACGTGCGGTCATGTGCGTAGGACGGCTTGTTTTAGATCGTCATCAAAAGCCCATGTTCCATGTTGCATAGGTTGATTGGTCTGTCGAGCCAGCAACTCAATAAATTTGTCACGCGCAAGTGGAATGGCACCCATGGAATCCAGATGAGCCGATTGCACCTGAGCATCAAGCAAGGCAAATCCCCAACGGTCGAGTTGTTTGCATAAAAACACCATCGCTATTTTTGAGGCATCAGTCTCACGTGAGAACATCGATTCACCAAAAAACACCTTACCCAAACTTACGCCATACATACCACCCACTAAATGATCATCCAGCCAGACTTCAACTGAATGGGCGAAACCTAAGGCGTGTAATTGCTGATAGGCCTCCATCATTTCCTGGGTAATCCAGGTGCCGCGTTGGTCACCACGTGATGTGGCACATGCCGCTATCACTTGTGCAAAGACGCGATCGAGCGTGACGTTGAATTGTCCGCGCCGCAGCGTCTTACGTAAGCTACGTGATATGTGTATTTCCTTGGGGTAGAGCACCGCGCGTGGATTGGGTGACCACCATAAGATGGGTTGACCCTTGCTGTACCATGGAAAAATGCCGCGCTTGTATGCCGCCAATAAACGCGCAGGTGAGAGATCACCGCCGATGGCCAACAAGCCGTCTGGATCGGTTAATGCGAGTGACACATCGGGAAATATTTCTGGATTATTCAGATCAAGAAAGTATAGGCCTACGGGTGGTCGGTTCATTGTCATCGGTATATCCGGTTCCAAGTGTTGCATACACTATAGCAAAACCAATTGCAACTGAGAGTGATAGTTGTGAGGTATTTATGCGGATTTATACGGGGAATGTGTGTTTAATTCTTCCATATAATCACGCACAGCTGATTGTTCGCGAGTCACAAAGGCATTGATCGCATCGCGGAATTGTGGATTGGCGATCCAATGTGCTGACCAGGTAGCGGTCGGCAGAAAGCCGCGACTGAGTTTATGTTCCCCTTGGGCACCGGGTTCAAAGCGTTGTAGCTTGTTGGTGATGCAATACTCTAGCCCTTGATAGTAACAGGCTTCAAAGTGCAGACTATGAAATTCAGCGGTACAGCCCCAATGTCGGCCATATAATGTGTCAGTGCCACGGATATTAAACGCGCTGGCGACATATTTCCCGTCGTGAATGGCGAACATGACGACGACACTGCGCGGCATAGTGGTGGCGAGTTCACGAAAAAAATCCAGAGACAATGTCGGCATACCGCTCTTGCGTTCAAACGTGCTGCAATAAAAACGGTGATAGATATTCCATAACTCATCTGTCATTTCATCGCCATGACGGGTTTCTATCTGGATCTGCTGTTCTTCTACGCGCCGCCGTTCACGTTTGATCTTTTTGCGCTTATCGGCACTCAGTGATTCGAGAAAGTGATCAAAGTTTTCATATTGATGATTTTCCCAATGGAACTGTGTGCCCAGGCGCATCAATAATTGCTTGTTTTGCAATAACGCCGTGTCGCGTTTATCGGTAAATAACCAATGAACGCTCGACATGTTGTGATGTTCGGCATGGGAGATGGCTGCCTTCATTAATTGTTCTGCCACAGCGGGATATAACTCTGCATCTGCGCATAACAAACGCGGACCGGTGGCGGGTGTGTAGGGAATGGCGCTGACCAGTTTTGGATAATAGGGCAAGCCTGCGCGTTGATAGGCTTCGGCCCAGCCCCAATCAAACACCATTTCGCCATAGGAATTGTCTTTGATGTACATCGGCGCGGCACCGATGAGGGTCTGATCGTCATGCAACAGAATGTGCTGCGGGTACCAGCCGTATTCTTGCAAACAGCGATGTTGTTCCAATGCGCTTAAAAATTCATGACGCAAAAAAGGATTGTTCGGCCCTGCCAGACGATTCCATTCGTCACGAGGGACTTCGCTCAGTTCACCAATGATGGTGATGCGTTGGTTATGCTGCATAGTTCACAGCCACAACGTGTTGTGGCTGAATGCGATTGAAATGCATAGTGGATGCGGCGGTAAATGCAAAGCTTTCGTTACTTCTTTTCCTGATTATCCAAATACCGCTCTGCATCCAGTGCCGCCATACAACCCGTGCCAGCGGAGGTGATGGCCTGACGATAAATATGATCGGCCACATCACCGGCAGCGAATACGCCCGGCACGCTGGTGGCGGTCGCATTACCAGCGATGCCACTTTTTACCTTGATATATCCTTGCGCCATGTCTAATTGACCTTCAAAAATCGCGGTATTCGGTTTATGCCCAATCGCAATAAACACACCCATCAACGCCACATCCTTGGTTTTATTATCGTTAATATTTTTGATGCGCATCCCGGTGACGCCCGTTTTATCGCCCAGTACTTCATCCAGGGTGTGATTCCATTCGATTGTCACGTTGCCGGTCTTGGCCTTATTGATCAGTTGTTCGGATAAGATTTTTTCAGATTTGAATTTATCGCGGCGATGCACCACGGTGACGTGCGAGGCGATATTGGACAAGTACAGCGCCTCTTCAACTGCCGTGTTACCACCACCAATAACCGCAACTTTTTGACCGCGATAAAAAAATCCATCGCAGGTGGCACAACCGGAAACACCTTTGCCGCGAAAGGCCGCCTCAGAGGGAATGCCAAGATACATGGCAGAGGCGCCAGTGGCAATGATCAAGGCGTCGCAGGTGTAGACACCGTTGTCACCGGTGAGGGTAAAGGGGCGATTTTTTAGATCAACTTTATTGATGTGATCAGAAATAATTTCTGTTTTAAAACGTTCCGCGTGTTTTTGCATACGTTCCATTAATGCGGGACCTTGTAAACCTTCAACATCACCCGGCCAGTTATCCACTTCGGTGGTCGTCATTAATTGGCCACCTTGCTCCATACCCGTGATCAACACAGGGTTTAGATTTGCCCGTGCGGCATACACGGCGGCGCTGTAACCGGACGGCCCTGAACCTAAAATCAATAAACGGCAATGCTTTGTTTTACTCATTCGATAACTCCAATAACGTCAGGTATAGTGTGCAACAGACCAAGTTTTCTCGGCATAACTTGCTGATGGATGTTTCTGGCTACTTCGTCTATGGTACGGAATGGTTGTTGATGGGTAAAGGGCGGTGAACAAACTTATGCAAATTGGTATCCCCAAGGAAATTAAACCCAAGGAAGGCCGGGTTGCGCTGATTCCTGCCGCTTGTGCGGAACTCATTAAACATGGTCATCAGGTATACGTCGAACAAGGCGCAGGCAAACTCAGTGGTTATACCGATGCGGATTACCAGACTGTGGGTGTTGTGATCGTTGCAAATGCAAAGGCCCTCTACCATTGCGCTGAATTACTCGTCAAAGTCAAAGAGCCGCAGGCGAATGAACTGGACTACCTGCGGGCTGATCAGCTGTTGTTTTCCTATTTACATCTCGCCGCCGAACCGGAATTATTGGAAGGCCTGCTTGATATCGGTCTGACCGCCGTCGCCTTTGAGACAGTGCAGCTTGGGCAGCAATTGCCACTGCTGGCGCCGATGAGTGATATTGCGGGTCGGCTCGCGACCCTGATTGGGACCAATTTATTGCAGATGCCACAGGGTGGACGTGGCATTTTATTGGGTGGCTTGCCTGCCGCTGAACGCGGCAACGTCGTGATATTGGGAGCAGGGACAGCAGGGGGGTGTGCGGCTATTATGGCAGCTGCCATTGGTGCGAATGTAACGGTCTTTGATCTGAGCCGCGAGAAATTGGCAACAATGCGCGCCTTTGGCGCGAATGTTACTGCCTTACATCCCTTTGCACACGCCATTGCCGGGGCCGTCATGCAGGCTGACTTGCTCATTGGGGCAGTACTGATCCCCGGCGCTAAGGCGCCTCACTTGGTCTCGGCCGAGACAGTGCGCCAGATGCAACCGGGCAGCGTAATTATTGATATCTCGGTTGATCAAGGCGGATGCATTGAAACCACACATCCGACTACTTACGAGGCACCGACCTACGTGTGGGAAGGCGTAGTCCACTTTGGAGTAACCAACATGCCGGGGGCGGTGCCGCGTTCGGCATCACAAGCATTGTCCGCCGCGTTGGTTCCTTATATCCTGCGCCTCACCCGGCCGGATTGGCGGGCGCAGCGCGATTTACTGGCAGGGTTGAATGTTGAGGGTGGGCGGATTATCTATCCGGC
>JANNJI010000758.1:0-1791 GCA_031405795.1 Gammaproteobacteria bacterium | reverse complement strand
TGGTGGTGTTATCACTGAGTCTGGTGATGTTTAAATTAGTCGTGCTGAAGATGCTGCCGTTTGATAACAAATCCGAATTCCAGGTGGTAGTGGATATGCCCGAGGGCACCGCGCTGGAACAAACCACACGCACGCTACATGCCTTGGGTCAATATCTGGCGACGGTCCCGGAGGTGACGGATTATCAAGTGTATGCGGGTACCGCCGCGCCGATTAATTTTAATGGGCTGGTGCGGCAATATTATTTACGCACGGGCGCCAATGTCGGTGACATCCAGGTGAATCTCACCGATAAATCACAACGGCAGCGTAAGAGTCATGAGATTGCGGTATCCGTGCGCGAACCCTTGCAGCAGATCGCCAAACAATTTGCGGCGAATGTCAAAGTGGTTGAAGTACCACCGGGTCCGCCGGTGATGTCACCGTTAGTGGCCGAGATCTATGGTCTGGACTATGACGGTCAGTTGGTCTTGGCGGAGACAGTGCGTAAGGTATTTGAACAAACGCCGTCGGTGGTGGATGTGGATGTCAGTGTCCAGGCGCCGCAGAAAAAATGGTTATTAAAAATAGATCAGCACAAGGCCGCGCTCTGGGGTGTTTCGCAGCTCACGGTAACGCAGGCGATCCATACCGCGTTACAAGGCGAGGACGTCAGTTATTTACACACCGGCAACATGAAATTCCCCCTGCCGATTCGTTTGGAATACGGCGTGGAAAATAAATCACGGGTGGATGATGTGTTGCAGCTGCGGGTGCGCAACAACAAAGGCCAATTAATTGCGCTGGCAGATTTGGTTGAACCGATTGAATCCATTGCAGAACAGGCGATCTATCATAAAGATTTATTACCGGTGGTGTTTGTCACCGGCGATGTGGCGGGCAAGATCGACAGCCCGTTGTACGGCATGTTTGCAATCGATGCACAATTAAATTCCGTGGTAAGTGCGCAAGGGGAGAAGCTGACCCATCATTTTATTTCCGCGCCGGAAAATCCTTATCACTACGGCATCAAGTGGGATGGCGAATGGCAAGTGACCTATGAAACCTTTCGTGACATGGGCATTGCCTATGCAGTGGGCTTGTTGCTGATTTATTTTCTGGTGGTCGCGCAATTCCGCTCCTATGTAATCCCGTTGATCATCATGGGGCCGATCCCGTTGACCTTAATCGGCATCATGCCCGGTCATATGCTGGCGGGCGCCACGTTCACCGCCACCTCAATGATCGGCATGATTGCGCTGGCCGGGATCATTGTGCGCAATTCCATTTTGCTGGTGGATTTTATTAATCAGCAGCGGCGTGAGGGGATTGCGCTGGAAGAAGCAGTATTGCGTTCGGGCGCGGTGCGTGCCAAGCCGATTATTCTGACCGGATTGGCAGCGATGTTGGGGGCCTTCTTTATTCTGGATGACCCCATCTTCAATGGCCTGGCGGTGGCATTGATCTTTGGGATACTGGTCTCGACAATCCTGACGCTGCTGGTGATCCCGGTGTGGTACTACGCTTATCTATATGGGCGCGAGGCAAAGGTGTGACGCGATACGCATTGCTATTGCCTTTTCGCCCAGAGTTGGTAATATCCAAGCCCTAGTTTTATCAATAATCCTATAGAATTTAATTATTAATATATAACGCAGATCGCAGAAGGATTAGTTATGTCCGATAGACGCTTACAAGTGTTCCACACAGTAGCACGTCTGCTGAGTTTCACCAAGGCCGCCGAAGAGCTGCACATGACCCAACCCGCCGTGACCTTTCAGGTGCGACAGCTGGAAGAACAATTCAACACTC
>JANNJI010000757.1:0-1759 GCA_031405795.1 Gammaproteobacteria bacterium | reverse complement strand
CGAACAGCGGCACCACCGCGAACACGTAGTCCATCACCGCGCTGCCGATTTGCGGGTCGCTTTCGCGCCCCGGTGTAAATGGTGGCCAAGGGCGGAATTGAACCACCGACACAAGGATTTTCAGTCCTCTGCTCTACCGACTGAGCTACTTGGCCTAAACAAAAAGTGACGAGGAGGCTGGGGCGAGTGACCGGAAAAAACAGCCTGTGACTCGTACCTCGTGACCAGTTCCTGCCGCAGGGCGACAAGAGCCGCGTATTAAACCGGGCCGCGCCGGTCGAGTCAAGCGCTGGCCCGCTTTTTTATTCTTATTTACTGGGTGCGACATAGCCTGCCGGGGGTGGGGTGTCACTGCCGCCAAACAGGAATTTCTCCATTTCGGCGACGATTTGCGCACGGTGCTTGGGATCGATGGGGCTGAGGCGATTTTCATTAATGAGCATGGTCTGATGGCGCAACCATAGCTGCCAGGCTTCTTTACTGATGTTGTCAAAAATGCGCTGGCCCAGGGGGCCGGGGTAGGGCAGGCGGTCGAGGCCTTCGGCTTGTTTACCGAGTTTGGCGCAAGTGACGAGTCGTGACATGGTAGTACCTTTGTGATTAATCCAGCGTGAGTGGCTGACCCCGGGTCTGTGCCCATTGAGTCAGCAAGGTTTGCACGGGTGTGGGTAGGCCGCGTGCATCGGGTTGCTGGGTGTTATACCAGATGAGTTGCTCAGAATCCATGATGCCCATGGCGTGGTCTACCACCTGGGCATGGATAGGCTCAATGTCCAGATGAAAATGACTGAAGGTATGGCGCAGAATCGGCAAGGTCGTGGTGGCTGCAAGGGTGATCTGTAATTGCGACTGACACCAGTGGTGCAGGTCTTGCTCCGCCGGGCATTCCGGAAAACTCCACAATCCCCCCCAAATGCCGACGGGTGGGCGGTGTTGCATTAACAGATGCACGTGATCATGACTGAGCAACAACATCCGCGTGTGACGCACGGGTAAGGTCTTGCGTGGTTTGCGTTGCGGATAGGCGCTGGTTTGCGACTGGTTATGGGCAAGACAGCTGGCCTGCACCGGGCAGTCGACACAGCGCGGTGCGGTACGCGTGCAGAGTGTTGCACCCAAATCCATGATCGCCTGCGTGTAATCCGCCACGCGTTGTGCCGGGGTGTAACGCGCGGCATGTTTCCATAATTGATTTTCCACGGTCTTTTGTCCCGGCCAACCGGCGATGGCGTGATAACGCGTCAACACCCGTTTCACATTGCCATCCAGAATCGGTACATGTTGATCAAAGGCCTGTGCCAGGATCGCCCCGGCCGTGGAACGACCGATGCCCGGCAGCGCTGTCACCGCATCAAAGTCACGCGGGAATTCACCGCCGTGGTGTTGCGCAATCTGTTGTGCGGCGCGGTGCAGATTGTGCGCGCGCGCGTAATAACCCAGGCCGCTCCACAAATGCAGCACCTCATCAATTGGCGCCTGTGCCAGGCTGATCAATGTGGGGAAGGTGCGCATAAACCGTTGGAAATAAGGAATGACCGTGGTCACTTGGGTTTGTTGCAGCATGATCTCCGATATCCAAACACGATAGGCCGTGCGCGAGTGTTGCCAGGGCAGATCGTGACGACCGTGTTGATCAAACCACGTCAGTAACGCGGTACTGAAATCATTTGGAGACGGGGGGTTGTTCATTACTCTGTTTATCACTGAGGGTCTTAACGCGTTGCTCAATACCGTTTATGGTTTTTTGTGTTTCTTCCAG
>JANNJI010000756.1:0-1236 GCA_031405795.1 Gammaproteobacteria bacterium | reverse complement strand
ACGTGCATCACATGCTGTTCCGTGCATCAGCCAATGTCTTGATCTATACTGCTTCGCAACAATGCGTTTTAAACGCTTATATAATACTCGGAGGATTGGCAGCCATGTTAGATAAGATTGATTATGCGTTTCTGAGCGAGCTGGAAGGCGGCAGTATAACAACGGGTTATGTACCCGCCGCAGGGGTAAGTAAAAGCGGGGTGACGATCGGTACCGGTTTTGATTTGGGGCAGCGCAACGAAGCGGATTTAAAAAGTCTGGGCTTGTCCAGCGAACTGATTACAACATTGAAACCCTATTTGGGTAAACAGGCAAAAGAGGCGCAGGATGCCTTGGTTAAAACTCCGTTAACGATCACTGCGGCGCAGGCGACGGACATTGACAAGGCAGTGAAGAAAGCGCACGTGGATTTAATAAAACAGAAATACAACACGGCTGCCGAGAATAAGAAAAAATTTACCGATTTGCCCGCCGAGGCGCAGACTGTTCTTGCGTCCGTCTCTTTTCAATATGGCACCAGCCTGGATGTGCGTGCGCCAAAATTCTGGAAGGCGGCAAAGGCACAGGACTGGAAGGAGTGTATCAAGGTATTGAATGATTTTGGTGATGCCTATCCCACGCGAAGGAAAAAAGAAGCCACCTTGTTGGGGAAAATAAAATGACAAGAAATCTGCTGGTTGTTTTTACCCTGTGTGGTTTGCTGCTTGCCTGTCAAGGTCGGCAGGAGGGTGTGGTTGCTGGTGCGGTATACAATGTCGAGCTTGCCACTGCGTTACAGCAGTATCAGGAAAGTTTCAATAAAAAGCGCGCAACGCTGACGTTAGCTTCCGGCGCCACCGCGCAGACTTGTGACGAATATCTGCGCCTGATGGCGACCACGGTACTCAAAGAAGACGTGAATAACCAATTGGCCAAAGGTGAATATCTGTTGTGTGAAGCTTTGGCAATAATTGGTGACAAGAAGCTCAGCGCCGGACGTCAGGGTGCCACATTTGGCCAGACCCTCGCGGCCCGGCTCGATGTGCGTTCCTTCCCCTCGTCGTTGTTTCAAATGCTTGACGAACAGAAATATTCACTGAACCAGCTGGATGCAAAGGCCATCAAAACTGACAATACTGCGGTGATCTCTGAAACAGAGGAATGGCGCTATCGTATTGAGCTGGTAGCGACGCTGGATGTAAACAACAATGGCAAGGCCGACTGGCTGTTGTGGCTGGCCGATGAAGCAAAAACCGG
>JANNJI010000755.1:0-6011 GCA_031405795.1 Gammaproteobacteria bacterium | reverse complement strand
CAGCGCGTCTTCGCGTTCGCCATAGCCATCGGTGGGGCTGACCACTACTGTGAGTGACTCACCGGCCTGTTTGTCGGTCAGCGCATTTTCCAAACCGGGAATGATGTTGCGCGCACCATGCAGATAGACAAATTGTCCCTGTGCGGATTGATCTAAAATCTGGCCCTGATCATCAGTGAGGGTATAATCAAGACTGACCACGGTGTGGTTTGCAATTTTCATGGTAACTTCCTAGGGTTATAGATGAATAGTTAGATATGGAGTGATCACTGGCGGTATTATGCTGCCTCAATAATGTGGAATCAACCCTCCAGCAGCCTGTTGAAAAACGTGATCAGGGGATGCAGCGCAAGGCGGAAACGAACGAAAAAGCGCAGTTTACACGGAGTAAATGAGCATTTTGAGTTCGTTTCCAACGCTGCGATGCGCCCCTCAGCGCGTTTTTCAACAGGCTGCTAGCGCTGCAACTCACACACAGTGTATGCAGGCAACGGCACAGCCACCCAACGAATACAATACCACCCGTATAGGGCCACCACCACGGGCCGCTGCTGGGCAGGAAATCTGCAAGGTTGTACCGAGTCCGGCACTTTTTCCCAGTAATAGAACTACTGTCCGGGAAGATAAGCCACTATAATCGAGCCAGCTACCCTCCGGTCCTTGATGCGAGTTTTATGATTCAACTGCATTTGCTGCAACAGTTTTTAATACGCTATATCTGGGACACGGATACCCGCGCGATGACGGTTTGGCATGCCCGTTTGGTTGGCGCGTTGCGGATTTTCTATCTCATTCTTCGTGATTTAATCTTCGATTCCCAGCTCACCATGCGGGCGATGAGCCTGGTCTATACCACGTTATTAGCGATGGTGCCGCTGATTGCCGTGAGTGTCTCAGTTTTAAAAGGTTTTGGTGTCCATAATCAGATCGAACCGGTGCTGCTCAATATGCTCGAGCCGCTGGGCAGCCGTGGTGCAGAGATTACCAAGACCATTATCGGTTTTGTTGAAAAGATCAATTCCGGTTTATTGGGCTCGTTTGGTCTGGCGTTATTGCTCTACACCGTGATATCACTAATGCACAAAATTGAACAGGCCTTTAACCACGCGTGGCACGTCGGCGAGGAACGTTCATTTGCGCAACGCTTCAGCGATTACCTGAGCGTGATCTTGATCGGCCCGGTCTTGATGTTTGCCGCCATCGGTCTTACCGCGTCGGTGAGCAACACGGCGCTATATCAAAAAATGCTGGCGCTGCCCGGGCTTGGTTTCGTGGTTAGCGCCTTCAGTCATGTCATTCCATTTCTGTTAGTGATTCTCGCCTTCACGCTGATTTATATCTTCATGCCCAATACCCGTGTGAAGTTTCGCTCGGCCTTGCTTGGCGCCACCATTGCCGGGGTATTATGGCAAGGCGTGGGTTGGCTGTTTACCTGGTTTATCTCCACCGCCAATTACTCAGCAATTTATACGACTTTTGCCGCCATGTTTTTCTTTATGATGTGGTTATATGTCAGCTGGACCATTTTGTTGATTGGCGCGAGCATTGCGTTTTATTTTCAAAATCCGGATCAACGGATCCGGCTACGACTCGCCTGGCTATTGAGTAATCGCATGAAAGAGAAACTGGCATTGATCATCATGACTGAGGTGGCAAGGTCTTTTTACCAACACACGCTGCCGCAAACCTTAGGCACACTGGCACAGCGAGTTAACATCGCTTCGGAATCATTACTTCCCATTATTCAATCGCTCGTCCATCCTGGGCTATTGGTACGCACCGACGCGGAACCCACTGGGTATGTCCCGGGCCGATCACCGGAGACCATCACCTTATTGGTGATAATAGAGGCGGTGCGGCGGGCGGAAGAAGATGACGCTCTCAATTTGCAGCAGATCCCCAAGGATGCAGTCGTGGATCACTATTTTCACGTTTATCAAGATGCAGCAGGTAAAGCACTGGCAGTAACAACATTAAAGGATTTGGTGATGGACACTGAAATAGCGGCAAAGAACGTGATTAGCACATAATGCCATTCACTATGCCATCTTAAGCCAGCTGCTACTTCATTTGGACGTTACTTATGCCTGCAGAAATTACGACGACATTACGACAGCAGAGCCGATTAGGCCAGACACGTGAATACCACATCATGGATGACAAAGAAATTCGCATTGTCCTGTCGGGCAAGTTAAAACAAAAAACAGTCACATTGAGTTTGCTGGCACTGGGTGAAAAAAGCAGTTATCACATTCACTTTGCCTGGGGTTGGTTGTTTGCGGCGTTGCTGGTAGGGGCAGGGCTGGCGGGTTATTTTTATGCTAAGCAGGAATTCGGATTTAATATTGGCATTGATGAGTCTATCCTGGTGGTATTGACGGCGGTGGTAGCGTTGATCTGCGCCGTGATGTTTGTTTTCACGCTATCACGCAAACGGGTTTTTTATTCGCGTAATTCGCATATCCCGCTGTTTGATATTAAGGTGAACAACCCCACTCGCCGTGACTACCACCAGTTTCTCGATTTACTCAATTCCTATATCAACAAGACCCGGCAGTTTCGGCAGCTCAGTCTGGAACAGCAGATGGCAGGAGAGCTGCGGATGATTCGGCGGCTGGTCAATGAAGGTATCCTGAATCAGCGCGACTACGACCGGGCCAAAGATCGCTTATTCGCGTTAAACAATAAAAAATCCCAGTCGCAGGCGGGTTAATCATTCCATCGTGGTGTGTGCTGCAGAATAGAGAAGGTGATGCAGAGAGCTGGAGGATCGGCGGGATACCCGTCAGCATAGTGCAGGAAGTAGAAAAATTATCGTAACGTTTGCATCGGTGTTTATGATAGGCAGTCGCTTACCCTCGCCCGAAGGGCAGGCAGAACGTCTCTTTCAAACCAAGCATTCTTCCGTAACCATACGTTATTCCTTGGGCTGGGATGAGGTAATGGAATAATAGCCGGTGCATGCGATTTCCACGCCCGGACAACGTCGGTCAGGTTATGTTTTTTTTGGGGACCGAGATGCCAGTCAATGGCGTAACTGCCGATAACAAGCGTAAGTTGTATATTCGGCATCATATCCAGAACCTGTTGCCGCCACGCCGGAGCGCATTCCCGACGTGGCGGTAGATCACCTGTTCGACCATGCCCAGGGAAACAAAAACCCATCGGCAGAATTGCAATCTTGTCAGCGTCGTAGAACATCTCCAGTGACACACCCATCCAGTCACGAAGGCGATCGCCGCTAGGATCATTGAAGGGGATGCCTGACTTGTGTGCTTTTCGACCTGGTGCCTGGCCGGCCACCAGCACCGACGCTTTTGGGCTCAACTGAAAGATTGGATTCGGCTCATGCTCAAAATGATCAGCACAGATCTGACAGTTGCCTATCTCTTTGATCAACACGCGAAATGCACGGTTCATAAGAACAGAAACTCGGCTGCGAGAACCATAACAAAGATAGGTATACTCCAGACGACTATTCGAGCTAGTATGTAATGTGTTCGTAATACAAGCGTCAGTACATCGCTCTGATCGAGATAATAATAAGTTGTTACCATTAATCTGCTCTTTGTAATTCGGTTTTATTGATACGGTCTGCGGCATTATTTCGCAGCAGACCGTGGTTTACAATTGAAAATTAATCTAATATTTATTTACCGCCTGTTCCCTGTTCACCCTTAGCTTTTCCCGCCCGCAGTATTGGATAGTGTTGCGTGAAAATAGCATCCTGTTGCGCATTTGTTACATGGCACGTAGCACATGACTGCGATGGCATAACAGCGCTTTTACTGAGCAGTTTATTGTGATCCTCCGTGGTGAAGCGGAAGAAACCCCAATGCTTGTCTGCCGCTGGAAAACGACTTGTATCCTTGACGACAGTTTCCAGGCCGATGTATTCACCCATAAAATAGCCATTACCACTGGATGATGATTTCGTGCCAACACTGACCAACTCCTTGACAATCACAGTGCCGTTTCTGAATTCACCAGTCTTTTTCCAGTGTTTCCAACTGTCTGGATCAATGTAGACGTTGTGAAACTCAGGGAATACAGCTTTACCATTGTTCATATCGTTAGGCGTGAGTGGAGCGCCGATGTAGATCCACTCGCGGTAACCGGTGGGGCGGGCAAGTTCGCCGTTGTCATTGAACTTGGCAACACTCTCACCTGCCAACACGTTGCCTGCAAAGAACAGCTGAGATAAGAGCGACAATGACGTCAAGAATAGTGCTGAATGAGTGGTTTTTGTGGTAATGCTTTTCATTAGAATAATCTCCTTTATTTCATGTAAAATAATTTGTGGAATAACCTTCAGGCAACCGAAGCCAAACTGACAACAGGAAAATCAACGTCGGTATCTGCAAGCCGATTCACATAGTTAGTCAATATGTTCAAAACGACATTCATGGCAATTTCAATGATGAAGCTGTCGTCACCGCCTGCTTTGCGGATTGCTGCAATATCCGCATCACTCACTCCGCCACGAGTACGTACAACCTTTATAGCAAATACAACTATTTCATTGTCTAAAGCAAGAGCAGCAGTACCTGCACGAGCATGTTTGATGGCCTCAGCATTTAATCCTAATCCCTTGCCGATGGCGGCGTGAGCACTCAAGCAATATTCACATTTGTTTTCCTGTGCGACAGCAATCGCAATCAACTCTCGTTGTTTACTGGTCAGACGGCCGGTAGTTACCGCTTCCGTAAGATAGAGATAGCTGTTTAATGCGGCGGGTGATTGTGCCAATGTGGTGAAAAGATTGGGCAGCATACCCAGCTTCGTTTGTACCGATGTTAAAGTTTCAGCGGTACGTGTGTCAGTTGAGTCTGCTTTTACTGGTTGGATGCGTGGCATAAACTTTCCTCTCAATTAATGTCAATTAATCATTCGTTTGCGCCTTGAGGGCGTGAATGCATATTGACAGTAAACGCAATACTCATGGTATCATTTAGTCTAATTTTATGTTCATGGAGTATCATTTTGGATGATCGTCTTGTAGAATTGCTGAATTGTTTTGAGCTGCGCGCGCGCGTCTTTCAGGCCGGATCAATGTGTCATTCCGCCAGATTTGATGCACAGGATGGCCTGGGATATATCCATGTATTAAGAAGCGGAACGCTGAAGATCGAAACCGTCGGACAACCCTCTCTTTTGCTCGAAGAATCCAGTTTATTCTTCTATATGAATCCGACCAGCCATCATTTGTTGCCACAAGACAATGGTGTTGACATAGTCTGTGCATCCTTTGATTTTGGATCGGGAATGAAAAACCCACTCATGCACGCATTGCCCGACATGCTGGTTTTAAAACTGAGTGAGACACCGGCACTCGTCGCATCATTGAATCTCTTATTCGCTGAAGCGGAAGAAGCGCACAGCGGACGACAAGCCGTGCTTGATCGTCTTATCGAGATCATTATTGTGCAGCTGCTGCGGGATTTAATGGATGAGAATCGATTGCAAGTTGGATTGCTCGCAGGCCTTGCCAATCCAAAACTGGCCAGGGCAATCAATACCATGCACTCTGATCCTTCACGTACCTGGACATTGGAAGATCTTGCCAAGATCGCAGGAATGTCTCGCGCACGCTTCGCCACGAAATTTCGTGACACGGTGGGAACGACGCCAGGCAGCTACCTTACGGAGTGGAGAATAGGTGTTGCGCAATCAATGCTGCGACGGGGTAAGCCTGTGCAGTTAGTTGCGAATGCGGTGGGTTACGCAAGTGCCAGTGCATTGTCTCGCGCCTTTATCACCCACGTTGGCGTTTCACCCACAGATTGGAAAAAACAACGTGATTCCAAATCTTGATTCCAGCCGCCAAGGCGAATGAAATATTTTACGTTTATCATTTAAATAGCATTGATGATGAAAGATTTTTCATAAACAAGCCATCCTATTTAAGGAAAACGCTCGTTTACGCACATAAGCACTAAATAATAAGAGACATAAAACAAAAATCAATGCCCATTCTTCAGGTTCGGGAACACCTTCTACTGAGAAAGGTA
>JANNJI010000754.1:0-13366 GCA_031405795.1 Gammaproteobacteria bacterium | reverse complement strand
AGGTTGTCGTCCTTGTCCAGGAGTCGAAGTTATAGGCGGCGGTTGCTTGTAACTGAGTACGCCGTGCCTGAATGGCGGTCGTGCTGAGTCCCAGTTTGGTTTTGGCAATGATAGCGGCTTGCAGCAGATTGCCAACGTCATAGGCATGTTCGGCATCTCCCCAGCTTGGACTTTCTTGGGTATACGGTCCGGTTTGATCGGCTAAGTAATAAGGAATCGTATAACCGATGTATTCAGCCGAGACGACACCGGCGTCTACTAAACCATAACGATCCAACCAATCCGCGTAGCGCGAGATTTGATTGAGCGGCTGAGTATCGCCCGTCACTTTATTCACGCGCATGGCGGCTTGGAAATAGAGCCCTGACATCCATGGACTGGTCATGCTTCGCACCGCCCATGCATTGCCAAATTCCTCACCGTGTTGTGCCAATGTATGTAACGGCACCGGATTGTTGCCACAGGCTTGATCCCAATGATTGAGCAAGGCACGGACACGCGTAAGTGCCGCCGCTTCACCCGTTAATTCGTAATAACTGATTGCGGCATCCAGTGCGAGACCAATTTCACGCTCGGTCCACAGGCCGATGCTGGTGCTGTAATTATTCGGGAATTCAACAACCCACGAATCATAGATGCGCTTGGCGATGGGACGATATTGTGAGTCACCGGTTTCACGTTCATAGTGCAGAAACGGGGTGACATAACCGTATTTGGTATCCCCGCCGCCCTTTGGCGTAAAAATACCTTGGACATCAATATGGGTGCGATAGAAAGTAAAATAGGTCATAAACAAATCGCGCCAGCGGGTGTTGCCGGTAGCACGATACAAGTTGTACGCCACGCTGACCCGATCAAACAGCCAGGGCTCATAGGTTGTTTCATCCATCGTCCAGTTACCATAGGCTGCGGTAAAACTGGAATCTACCGTGTGTCCGCCGAAGTTCCAGTTTTGTGACCACGTCTCAGCAAAATTAAGTAAGGCGGCTTCGGGTGTTCCGCCACCGGTGTTGGGTGTGCTGATACGCACATTCACGGTGGCACTGGCATTGAGGCCATTGCCATTGCACGTGAGAGTGTAGGAGGTATCGGTAGTAATGGCGTCGGTCAAACGTGAGCCAAGCGCGACGGGTGAGACGCTACCAGTCCAGCCGCCAGATGCAGTACACGTGCTTGCATTGGTGCTTGTCCAGGAAAGTGTGGTGGTGGTGCCGCTGGTAACGGCAGACGGTAGTGCGCTCAGGGTTACCGTTGGTGAATTGGGTACCGGAGTAGGTGTCGCTGTTGGCACAGGTGTCGCGGTTGGCACAGGAGTTGGAATAGCAGTGGGTACTGGAGTAGCTCTACTTGTTGGCAATGGTGTAGTCGCTGTCGGTACCGTAGTACCCCCACCGCATGCCGACACAGCAAATGAAACGATGATTAAAAAACAAACGGAAAGCCATGGAAAACGCGTTAACATACTGTACTCCTGTACGGTTCATGCCCGGCCTTGAGCCTGCCTAGCATTGGGATATAGTTAGATTGTGATGCCGCTGAGTGGTATCTGACTATAGACTGTAGACAGTATAACAACGGATTTCTGTGATCCCTTTCGTAAAACAGGAACATATTACCGCAATTTCAGTGTGTACAGGGGAATAATGGAGACAAACAAACGATGCCAGGCGAATACTTTCCCCACGTAAAATGCAGGGAAAGCTGACGGTTTGGCTGCCATGTTACGTAATAAAAGAAGCGCCGTGTATTTAAGTAATGTGGTTTTAATTCTCGTACTAAATATTTTCCCATTTACCATCAATGCAGGAACTGTCATCCATTGTTGCAATTACGGCATAAACCACGTTTCGGCTGCTGTTGCGGAAAATGAAAGCGGGGTTGCTAAACACAAGGTCAACTACCGGGTGCCGTATCGGGAATATATCCATGAACAGGGACAATGGGACGTATATGTAGGGTCGAGCTTACGAACGGGAAACAAAGGTTTATATGATTCCTCATTAATTAAAATAAACAAAGTATTAAATGACATATTTTCAATATTGCCGGCCAATGCAACAGAGAAATTATCAGGATTAAAATTTTTTATTCTTAGGGGTGAAAATTCGTCGTTAGGGGGAAGAAAAAATAGCATGAGTTACATCAGGAAAGGTGAAACCAACAACTATAGTTATCTGGATAGACGGTGGGAACAAGCGCTCGTTATTTACAGCGCAGACAATCTAAAGTATCTCGATGAGTTATGGTCAAAAAAAGCAATGATGCATGAGTTAGCGCACGCATGGCATATCGCCAATTGGCCGGAAAAACACTCGCCAATCCATGCTGCGTGGCAAAACGCCAGAGATTCCGGCCTATTTCTAAATGTGCAGGATGTTAAAGGAAAAACGCTCAAGAGCGCTTATGCCAGGACGAACCAATCAGAGTATTTCGCCGAGTTATCTGCTATTTATTTTGTTGGGGGAAACTATTACCCTTACGATAGAGCACAGTTAAAAAAGTATGATCCTGTAGGGTATAAAATGGTTGAGGATATCTGGAAGTAGAGTTCTCACAGAAAAAAAGACGCGAGGTCATTAAATGAAACAACAAAGTTTATCCTGCGTTCAATTCCCAACATAACGTCAGGTATTAAAATGAAAATTACAGTCCGCCTTACTCGCCCAGACGTTTTCCGTATGAATCTGTATTTGCTGTCACGGATGAGGGCAAATTGGATTTTCCTGCAACCGCGTTAACTGAAATTGAGCACCGAATTATGATGCAGCCAGTTCACAGAATCGATGGAACCGAATCTAATCCAAGTGAGGGGGTCGTCGTATATGATTGGCCAAAAATGTTGTGGACTATTGGCCTTTGCTTGGCGGCAATTATTTTCGCGCCGCTGACATACACAAATGAAGCGTTTATTCTTTTTCTGGTGACAACGTATCTATCCTTGCTGATCGGCCATAGCGCGGGCATGCACCGAATGATGATCCATCGTTCATTTGAGTGTCATCCACTGATCGAAAAGGGCTTGGTTTATATTGGTGTCTTGGTTGGCATGGCCGGGCCCTATGGCATAATCAAAACGCATGACATCCGGGATTGGGCGCAACGGCAAACGCATTGCCATGCATTTTTTTCACATAAGGAAAACTATTTTAAGGACGTCTGGTGGCAACTTACCAGCCAGTTTGTTTTTGCACACCCGCCAAAATTTAACGTTGAGAAAAAATATTCAGAAAATAACTTCTATCAATGGCTGGAAAAAACGTGGCGCTTTCACCAGTTCGCGCTGGCATTCATATTATATATTGCAGGTGGTTGGCCATTTGTTGTTTGGGGCGTTTTCGTTCGGGTGTCCGTCAGCATTGTCGGGCATTGGACCATTACCTATTTCTGCCATAACCCCGGCCCTGGCAAGTGGCGGGTAAAGAATGCGGCAGTGCAAGCGTCGAATATCCCCGGACTTGGTATTCTCACCTATGGTGAATGTTGGCATAATAATCATCATGCTTTTCCTGAGTCTGCCCGGATAGGCTTAGAGCGTGGCCAATCTGATCCGACGTGGCGGTTTATACAAGTACTCTCTCTTCTGGGTCTTGCCACCAGGATTGGTGTTCCCAGAGCAGCAAAATTACAAGATGATCTATCAAAAATAAGCTAAAGCCGGATTATTTATTTTGCAAGGGAACGGATGTAAGGAGAGGCCAACTGCGACATTAGGCCGTCAGCTGGTGGCTTTCTCAAGAATAATATCGATGTGAATATTTCACAGGCGCCCTATGCAAAAAATCACGGCTATCAGCGTACGTGACTGATACTCTTTACAATAAGCATGACCGAGGGTTGCTACAATTGAAACTCCAGCGGAGAATAAAGACGGCATGAATGAAAAATCAGTTCATAAGGAAGTTGTCATTAACGGCAAGTCAATGGAAACAGCTACACCTACTTTCCCTGATCAGCCATTTTAATGAATTCGTTGGGCGGAGGGATCAGGTAAATAACTCAATCGACATGCTAGGCTGATGCTTCGCGCGCGCTTTAATTCGACATTAGGTGATATTCTTAACTGGCGAGTAAATTTAAGGAGGTGATAGAAATGAGCATTGAGGCTGTGAAGATGAAGAACGAAGAACGACTTATGCGGCTGCCCAACGTGACCGGTGTTGGCATCGGAGAGAGGGCAGGGAAGATGGTTATTAAGGTCTTTGTGACGCACAAGACGCCCGAGTCTGCCTTACAGCCCCAGGAAATTGTCCCAAAGATGTTAGAGGGTTACATAACTGACGTGGAAGAGATCGGCGTCATCGCGGCGCAAACCTAAATACCAATCAATCAAGGAGAGAGTCGAATGAAACTGGACGAGAACAAAATGATGTTGGCCGAGGCGGCCGCGGTAGAGGCGCAAAAAGCGCACAATGCTACTGTTGAAGAGTTTTTAAACCCTGAGAGACGACACGCGAGTAATAATGTTGTCGGCATGGGGATTGGCGTCAAATGGAAGAAAGGTCAGCCCACTGGAGAGCCTGCATTGGTGGTGCTCGTAAATCAGAAATTGGACAAGGATCAAGTGAGTAAGGCAGACATGATTCCATCCAAATTAGCGGAGATGCAAACCGATGTCCTTGCCGTAGGGCATCTTTTTGCGGGAGGAAATGATCGGCTGGAGACAGGTATCCAGACCTTAACCAAACGGCTCCGCCCGGCGGAAGGTGGGTATAGTGTCGGGCACAAAAATATTACCGCAGGTACGATTGCGACTTGTGTCTACGACATTCTGCCGAATCCTCCCGGGGTTGGTATTCCGCCCAAGTACTACATTCTCAGTAATAATCATGTTCTGGCCAACAGCAACGCCGCCGCCATCGGCGATGCCGTGTTACAGCCAGGACCTATCGACGGTGGGCTTGACCCGGTGGATCGTATTGCCACTTTATCCCGATTTATTCCCATTACCTTTAATCCGCCGACCCCGTTAGCAAACCAAAACAACCTTGTCGATGCGGCTATTGCCGAAGGCCAGTTCCATGATCTGGACCGGGAAATCTACTGGAATGGTTACGTCCTGGGCTGGCGGAAGAAGGCGAACGTGACGGTGGGAACAGTCGTGAAAAAAACTGGACGCACCACGAACTTTACAACTGGCAGGATCACGGCGATTAACGCAACAGTTGATGTCAACTATGGTGGTGGAAGGGTGGCACGGTTCAAGGACCAAATCATAACCACCAATATGTCAGCCGGTGGCGATTCCGGTTCGCTGGTGCTTACACTCGACAATGTTGCAGTGGGGTTGTTGTTTGCCGGTTCTCCTGCAGCGATGATCGCCAACCAAATTGAAAACGTGCGTTCGCTGCTGAAGGTGGAAGTGGCAGAACGGATACTGTAAGGGCCACTTTAGAAAAATCTTTATCTCACTAACCACCGTTTCGAGAGGGGTGCGGCGTACAGTGCCGCACCTCTCAAGCGGAACATCAGACTTACCTGATGACATACATTCGTTTCTTGCTGCCGTTTTAACTCAGAACGACTCTACAGTGTAATGATCTGATCGGGCATGTTGCCGGATAGCGCTGAATAAAGATTGGGGAAACAGCCGATGGGTACACCATCAATGAGTTTATCGGCGATGTTGCGTTCGTAACAGCATTGGTCACAGCCCATCAGCAGCATACCTGTTTTTTTCGCTATCTTGGCCAGACGTTCGCCGATGGGGTCGCCTTTCACTAAAACGTAATTGTTATCTTCGAAGAAAAACATGCCGACGACTTCTACCCCGTGCGCGTTGTTTTCGAGTTGCGGTAAGATCATTTTGCCCAATTTATATGAAACAGTATGTCCTTGTGTTGAAAATATATATGCGACTTTCATGTGTTAGCCTCTGTGTAATAGATTGATAAATTATCCCTACCTGCGGAAGGCGCATTCTAACGCGCGGGCAATAAAAGTACAGATCAGGAATTAAACGAGAGAATGTTGAGCGAATACACGTTTGTTATACAAGCCAATAGACCGATGCCAACAGCAAGATCACGCGGATTGTGGCTGGGTAATCGAATGGAATTGTTGTTCGAGATTGATCAACAAGTCACGCCGGGGTTTGCCAAGGTAATGGCCTTGCGCATAATCCACGCCGATATCCTTGAGGATTTGCAGGGTCTTGTGATCTTCAACGAATTCGGCAATGGTGGTTTTACCCAGGGCGTGGGCAATTTGATTCATGGATATCACCATTGCTTCGTCGACCTTGGATTGTGCGATGCCTTGGATAAATGATCCGTCGATTTTCAGGATATCCACCGGCAGGTGTTTCAAATAGGTAAAGGAACAAAAGCCGGTACCAAAATCGTCCAGCGCCAGGGTACAGCCCATGTCTTTGAGTTTGCCTATGAATTTGCGTGCGGCCTTGAGATTGGCAATTGCCGCCGTTTCGGTGATTTCAAAGGTCAAGGTTGCCGGGTTGAGGTTGGTCTCGCGCAGGATGCCATGAATGATGTCCAGTAGTTCGGGATCATCAAAGGCGCGGCCAGAGAGGTTAACGGCAAAACGGGTGTTAAGGTTGGCGTTGTGTAATTCCGCCAGGTATTGCATGGCGCGGGTCACTGCCCAGCGATCGATGCTGTGGATCAAACCAAACCGTTCGGCTACCGGGATAAAACCACCGGGCATGATCGATTTCCCATCGGTGGTGGGCAGTCGTAACAGGACTTCATAACCATGCACGTGTGCACTGGCAAGATGGAGGATCGGTTGATAGAGTAACTCAAACCGGTCATTGTCGATGGCGTCACGCACCCGTGCGATCCAGCCGATGTCTTCCGCCATGCCGGATTGTTCGCTGTCTTCGTGCTTATATAAATGCACACGATTACGTCCTTGTGATTTGGCGATGTTGCAGGCCAAATCGGCCTGGGCCAGGGCTGCTTCTGCGGATTCAGTTTGATTGTCGATAATGGTCGAGCCAATACTGCTGGTCACATTGAATGTCTGCCTGCCTTCCAAAAAGCTGTAGCGCTCAAACAGCTTGCGGATATTTTCCAGGGCGGGTAAGACATGTGCGCGTTCGATGTTGTACAGCAACACGGTAAACTCGTCGCCGCCAAAGCGCGCCACCAGATCGCCTTCGCGCACATTTTTCGTCAACAGCTCGGTGCACTCGATCAACAGGCGATCACCGGCGGCATGCCCCAGTGTGTCGTTGACGTATTTAAACTGATCCAGGTCGAGGTACAGCAACGCACACTCACTGCCGCTGCGCACCACCCGTGAAATCACCCGCTCCAGTTCTTTTTGGAAATAAGCGCGGTTGTACAACCCGGTTAAGGCATCGTGCTGGGCCTGATAGGTGAGCTCACGCTCAAATTTCTTTTTGTCGGTGATGTCACGCGCCGTGCCGCTAATGGAAAACACCTTGCCATCTTCATTCGCGAGGGGGCGGGCGTTGAAACTGAGGTAACGTTCATTGCCCTGTTTGTCGAGGTGAGTTGTTTCATATTGAATCAGTTCCTTACCTGCCAGTAAACGGGCAAAGGCGGCATCGTCGCGATTTTTGGAGCCAGCTGGGGCAAATTCAGAATAATGACGGTGCAACATTTCTTCGGGGGTATAACCGTAAATGGAAGTGGCGGCATTATTCAAATAGGTGAATTCGCACTTGTTGTTCATGCTCCAGAGTAGATCATGCGCGGTTTCGACCAGGGTGCGGTAGCGTGATTCGGCTTCGAGTAACAGGTATTCGGAGGCCTTGCGGGCGGAGATATCCGCCACCAACAGGGTATAAAACAGTTGTTCTTCACGGTACATGCGGCTGACGCGCAACGACAGGGCAATGGATGTGCCATTGGAGTGGCGGCCAAACAGTTCACACTCCGCTACCGAACCACTTTCACTATAGGCGCGGACATCGACCGTTGGCATGAGCCAGCGCAAGTGTTTGCCACGGATCTCGTGAGATTTAAAGCCAAATAATGTTTCTGCGGCCGGATTGAAAGTATCAATGGTTTGATCTTCGTTGAGCACGATGATGCCCTCGGCGGCATGATCAACAATGGCGCTGACATGTGATTCCTGATCCGCGAGGCGTTTAAAGACGCGACCGAGCATTTGGACCAAATAACCGATTTCGTCCATGGAGTGGGGACGCATTTGTCGGGCAAGTTGTTGATGGGTGGAAGCACCGCTGCCGCTGATCACGCTTTGTACGGGAATGAGCGCGAGTTTCAAACTGTGAATGGCCAATGAGGTAATGAGAATGGACAGCAGGGCAAATGCCGACCAAGCCAGGACAATTTCATTGGTGAGAAAGCCGGTGCGCCACCAATAATATTTCATTAACACCGCAGTGGTCAGTATCGGTAAATAGGCACCGATCAACAGCATTTTGGTTTTCATGCTGACCTGGATCGTCGGTATGCCGATGTAGCGATTGAGTTGTCCCAAACGGGTGAGTGCCAGCATATAGCCGGGCATGCCGACCAGCGCCGACATCACCAGCTGTAATAACATGAAGTTGATGAGGCTCATCGCCAATCCGGTGGGGGGCGTAATAAAGACCGCCCAGTATTGGATCGTTGGTAGGGTCAGGACATAAACCAGGAAAAATGACCAGTAGGTGCTGCCGAAGGTGGTGAGCTGCCGGTTGAGCCGGTCAGGCAACGGGCTACCGTAGGGGTGCTGCGTGTGCCATTTAATGATGGGGGCAAGAAATTGATAAAAGTGTGTAATGACCCACAGTACCAGCAGGGCGTAGCCAGCCAGCAAGGTATAACCGATATTGCCGTGAAAGAGGGCAATGACATCCACCATGCCATAAAAATGGGCGACGGCGTAGCCCAGCACGGGTGTCAGCGCAAAACTGATACCGGTAATGAGTGCGAGTTGCCGTTGTAGTGGTGCGACGACTTTGTCCATTCTACTCTATTATCTTTTAGTGTTTTTATTCGTAAAGCAGCGCGGGGCCTGCTGAAGCTATACAGTGTCAAAAGCCGTCGTATCGTGCAGACGGGAATACATCTAGCTGTAATGCAGAAAAGAATGGCAGAATAACCACCCGCTTTCCATGAACAGGCGAAAAAAAACAGAAATAATTTTTCTCAGTAACTTGCCGGTCAATTTTCACGTTGATACTGAACTTATTGTATGCAAGATGATGATTGATATGATTTTATAAAGCGCCCAGTATTACAATGGAAAAAATTTCACCCGATTGCGGGGCTTGACAATGACAATAACATCAGGAGGCAGTTAACAATGAAACGTCGAGAGTTTATTACGAAGGCAACATTGGGCGGATTGGTGGCGGGTGGCGTGATGCAACGCGCCGCAGCCGCAGAGGGTAAGCCAGTGATCAAATGGAAAATGATCACCACCTGGCCGAAAAATTTTCCAGGCTTGGGTACCGGTGCCAATAACGTCGCCCATTTGATCAATGAAATGAGCGGCGGGCGCATCGAGGTAAAGGTCTATGGCGACAAAGAACTGGTCCCGGCCTTGGAGGTATTTGATACGGTATCCAAAGGTGATGCGCAGATGGGCCATGGCGCGGCGTATTATTGGAAGGGCAAGAATGAAGCCTTCCAGTTTTTTTCTGCGGTGCCCTTTGGTTTTACTGCACAGGAGATGAACGGCTGGTTGTATTACGGCGGTGGTTTGGAGTTATGGAAAGAAGCCTATGCACCATTTAATTTAATTCCGGCGGCGGCGGGAAATACCGGCGTGCAAATGGGCGGCTGGTTCAATAAAGAGATCAAATCATTAAATGACCTCAAGGGTCTGAAGATGCGTATTCCCGGTTTGGGCGGCGAAGTGTTGCAGCGTGCGGGCGGCTCGCCGGTAAATATTCCCGGCAGTGAACTTTATACTGCGTTGCAATCCGGTAATATCGATGCCACTGAATGGGTCGGCCCGTACAACGATCTGGCGTTTGGTTTTCACAAGATCGCCAGGTTTTATTATTATCCCGGCTGGCATGAACCCGGCACCACCTTGGAGGCGATCATCAATAAAAAGGCGCTGGAGGTCTTGCCCGCTGATTTGCAAAGCATCGTCTTGAATGCCTGCCGGATCGCCAATCAGGATATGCTGGCGGAATACACCGCGCGCAACAATGCGGCATTACAAACCTTGATCAACAAACACAAGGTGCAACTGCGGCAATTTCCGGATGACGTGTTAAAAAAATTACGCGTACTGTCGGATGAGGTGGTAAGCGAATTGGCAAAGAAAGACGATCTCGCCAAACGCATCTTCGCCTCCTACAAAAAATTCCGTGACGACGTCAAGGTCTGGCACGACTTGTCCGAGGTGGCGTTTTATAAAGCCAGGAGTTGAGGGAAACCTTAAATAAATTAGCTGTTGGTACAAACGACAGGAGGAAACATGTCAGGCCCATCACAAACACCGGAACCACCTTATTATGCCGTCATTTTTACTTCTATCCGCACCCCAGGTGATAATGGTTATGGAGAAATGGCGGATGCCATGGAAAGGCTTGCGGCGCAACAACCGGGTTTCCTCGGTTTTGAAACAGCCCGGCAGGAACTTGGGATATCAGTGTCATATTGGACAAACCTCGCGGCGATACAGGCATGGAAAGACAACGTCGAACATCAGCAGGCGCAGAAGAAAGCCAAACAATGGTATCAGACGTTTCGCGTTCGAGTCTGCCGGGTTGAAAAGGAATATGGATTTTAGCTGGTGAGCTTAAATAGAACTTCTTGCGCCCCGGCCACTTTGTTTTATTTTTTAAACAGTTGCCTTTTCACCACTGGTACAAAATAAAACGGTAAGACCAGATTGACAGAGCTATATTTCTGACCGATACTGTTAGTCAGTCAACTAACTAATTATCAAATTATGAAAAAATCCAAAATAGATAATAAGCGGACCCGTCTGATTGAGGCAGCGAACAAGCTGGTCCAACGACAGGGTTTCAACCAAACCACGCTTGCGGATATCGCCCAGGAATCCAAGGTGCCACTGGGCAATGTGTATTACTACTTCAAAACTAAAGAAGACATCGGTCACGCGCTGATCGAGCATCGCACAGAAGGTGTCTGTGGCCAGTTCAGTGAGTGGGACAAGCTAGCTGACCCGAAGAAGCGAATATTAGCCGCGATCAAAGGGGTGGCCGACAATCGTGAAATGGTTGCGCAAAGTGGTTGCCCCGTCGGCAGTCTCTGTCAGGAACTACATAAGGATGGTGGGCTATTGGCAGACAAGGCGGCGGGCACGTTCGCAGCGATGCTTGACTGGCTCGAAGCGCAATTTCATCTGCTGGGTACGGGAAAAGAATCTGCCGGTCACGCGCTGCATCTTGTTTCGGCGCTGCAAGGCGCAAGTTTGCTGACGAATGCCTTCAACGACCCCACCTTAATGTTGCGAGAAACCGCGCGTCTCACCAAATGGGTTAATACCTTGAGCGTTGACTCTTAAATCGCACCCGAATTGACGATCAACATATCATCACGGAGTCTGTATGTCAGACAACCATGCATTACGCAAGCTTGGCTATATTCCCGAGAAAAACTGGCGGATCACGATCCGTGAACATCTCGCTGATCTGAAATCACAAGGTTATCCATCGCCACAATTATGCCAGCCCATCTGAATTAACTTTTTAAAACTCACCCGACGTTCACCGGAGATCAATATGTCGAATAATATTCAATCGCGATTTTTCCGTCCCTATGCGCAATGGATCATTGCGCATCGTCTTCTCGTGTTCATCATAATTTTAGGGATCACTGCTTTTTTAGTCACGCGCATGGGCAATCTGCAGATGGACACCAATCCGGATCTTTGGGCACCACAGAAACATGCCTATGTCGAAACGACGAATCTGCTGGATAAAATCTTCGGCGGCAAGAATTATACCGTGATTGGTATCGCTCCCAAGCAAGGTGACATTTACCAGCCGCAGGTATTGGCGAAGATCAAACGTATCCAGGAAGAGATCGAACAATTACCGGAGGCGGTGCGGCACAATATTTTGAGCTTCGCAGCACGCAAGGTGAAGTCTATCAAGGGCGGTGCCGAGGGCATGGAGGTACGGCCAATGATGGAGACGGTGCCGCAAACACCGGCGGAAATCGCCAAGCTCAAAACCGCAATCGCCTCAATGCCGATTTATATTAACTCCCTGATTTCGCCTGATGGCAAAGCAGCGGCGGTTGTCGCGGATTTCAAGCAAGATGAAAAAACTCCGAACTATATTGCGTTAACCGCGGGGCTGCGCAAAATCGTCGACCGCGAACGTGATGGCACGGTGGATATCTACCTTGGCGGACTTCCCATCGTCGGTGCGGCAGCGGACGCTCATTTCATGAAGATGCCGATGTATTTCGGAGCGGCACTGCTCGTCATCATGCTTATTCAATACTGGTCGTTCCGCAGCTTCCAAGGGATGATGCTGCCGATACTGACCGGTATTCTGAGTGTCATCTGGGGTTTGGGCTTGATGGGACTGCTCGGCGTGCACCTTGATCCCTTGAATACGACGACGCCCATACTCGTCATGGCAGTTGCTGCTGGTCACGCAATCCAAATCCTGAAACGTTATTACGAGGAATATTATCGATTGCAATCAAATAACATGAGTGCGCACGACGCCAATCGGGAGGCGGTGGTGGAATCGATGGTACGTGTTGGGCCGGTGATGATTGTTGCGGGCTTGATTGCGGTCATTACATTCTTCTCCCTCGCGGGTACCGGCATCCCCATGGTGCAGCACTTCGGCGTGTTTGCGGGCTGCGGTGTGCTCGCCACGATGGTGATCGAGATGACCGTCATTCCGGTCGTGCGCTCAATGCTGCGTCCGCCAAAAAAACGTGAAGCCGAGCGCGAGCGTGAGGCGGGCATATTGGATAGATTTTTATTGGGGGTGGCGAACAATCTTGTCGGCGGGCGCGCGCCCTGGATCGTTGGCGGTGGACTCGCACTGCTCGCACTCGTGGGTAGCGGTATGATATTTTTGCACGTCGACAACAATTTCAAGCTCTACCATAAGCCGACGAGTGAGTTGCGTGTCGATGATGGGAAACTCAACCAGATGTTTGGCGGTACTAATTCAATTCAGTTTCTGATCCAAACGCCCGAAGTGGATGGCATAAAAGATCCCAGGGTATTACAGGGCATGGCGCAGCTGCAGGAATTTCTGGAGAACCAGGCAGATGTGGGTAAGACGCAATCGCTGGTGGATCTGATCAAGCGCATGAATCAGGCGATGCATGCCGACGACCCGGCGTTCTATACCCTTCCGGAGAGCCGCGAACTGGTCGCGCAATATCTATTTTTATATTCGACTTCGGGCGACCCGCAGGATTTTGACAGTTTCGTCGACAACGACTACCAGCGCGCAACCATTTGGACGTTCATC
>JANNJI010000753.1:0-5554 GCA_031405795.1 Gammaproteobacteria bacterium | reverse complement strand
ACTCGGTCGAGCCGCCCCACAGCAGGCCGAAGCCGCGCTGGGCCATGAAGTCCTTGTATTCCTTGCTGTCGTAGGCTTTCTTCACCGAGGCTTCGAGCCGCGCGGCGATGGCCGGCGGCAGGCCTTTCGGTGCGGCGATGCCGCGCCAGGCGCCGGAAGTCCAGGCCGAGCCGGTGGCTTCCTTCAAGGTCGGCACATCGGGGAAGAGCGACGCGCGTTTCACGTCCATCACCGTCAGCGCGCGCACCTTGCCGGCGTCGATCAGCGAGCGCGCCTCCGGCAACGAACACGGCACGAACTCCACGCCACCCGCGGCCAGGTCCTGCAGGCCCGGCGCGGCGCCGTTGCTCGGCACCCACGGCACCATGGCTGGGTCGATCTTCAAATCGCTCAGCATGCCGGCCAAGGCCAGGTGCCAGATGCCGCCCTGGCCGGTGCCCGAGGCCTTGAACTTGCCCGGCGGCGCGGCCTTGATCGCGGCGAGCACGTCGTTCATGTTCTTGTAGGGCGAATCGGCACGCACCTGGAAGCCGGCCGGGTCGAGGTTGACCAACGCGATCGGCGTGTAGCTGGTGGACGGGTGTGACGCTCCCCCTGCTTTTCGATGGCATGCGGCAGCTGGATATCATGGGTAATCTCACGCGGATCATTCTGCCGCAGCACTTCCATCGTGACTCCATCCAAATCGGGGGATTCTGCACCCCATAACGGAGAAGCGGCTGCGAACAGCAACACGCCTGCTAATATATTGTACCTTCTATTCATAAACCTCCAATTTCTAATCACACTATACTACCGGTAAAACCGACGTCGTTGATGATTGCGGCAGTTTGGTGGAAACTTTTACGTGAAAGGTTTTGGTTTTGCCGCTGCTGCCAATGCTTGCTATAAGCTGGCCCTCGCTCATGTCGCGCGCAATCAGCGGCAGTGTGAGCCGGTTGGACCCTTTACGTAAAGCAATTTCCCACTGCAAAAATTGTTTGTCGCCTTGCCCCGCCAATTCGATATGCCGGGGTAATTCCAGACGTATCGTCGCCTGTTCGATATCCACCGGTGAATGAAACACCAAATCGATATGCTGAATTTGTTCCACGCTTAACTCGATACGCATGACATCATGGTTTGCAACGAGCCGCTCTCCAACAGGAGGTGACAACGCGAACCACGTCATCAGACTGACCACGATCACGGCGGCGATCGCATATCGCCGTAGTGGAACGGTATCTGAATGGATTTTTTTCAGAACACGTGTTTCGAAATTCTGAGAAGGCGGCGGATAGGGCATTTCCCGTAGCTGCTGTTGCAAGGATTTAGCCGCCACAACCAGCTGGCGGCACGCCTCGCAGGCTGAGACATGCTGCTCCAGGGTTTGTGTTAATAAAGGTGAAGTTGTACCGTCAAGGTACTCATCCAAATAAGTTTTAAACTGGCTACATGTTATCGTCATTGTGCCCTCTCTTGTATTACACGTAGCGTGTCGGTTAAAGGTTCCTTCAGTAAAGTCTCCCGCAACTGCTGGCGGGCACGGTGCAATCGTGATTTCAGGGTGCCTAAGGGCACTGCCAACACCGGTTCCAGCTCCGTTAGTGTGTACCCCTCCATGTCGTGTAATACAACAATGGCGTGATGTTCCGCACTTAAGGATTGAATCGCCTGCATCAGGCGTTGCTGGTCGAACTGGCGTTCGGTGACTGCCTCGGCCGAACCGAGCGGACAGGGGATGGCCAGCAACGCCTCTTCCGCCACCGCGCCGCCGTCAACTTGTCTATCAAACTTTTGTTTTCGGTACGTATCAATGAATTGATGGTACAGGGCCTTGAGCAACCAGGTTTTGATATTATCGAGATCTTCCAGTGGTCTGCGCTGCTCATACAGACGGGTAAGCAAATCCTGAACCAGATCTTCGGCATTTTGGCGGTGACCACACAAGCGGTACGCCTGTCGGTAAAGTTGAGGCAATAGTGGCCGTATCAGCAATTCGAATCGCTTGGCACGCGAAACGGGAAATTTAAGCAGCGCCATAAGATCCTGCACGTAGTTCAGAGGCAAAAGGTTCCATTGGTAACCTATTAATCAGGGATAAAGCGTTCCGGACGGGAAACAATTGTATCCAGTCATGATGTCAGGACTGTGAACCCATCGACAAACCCATATGGAACTATTCCAGCCTGATGTACGTGTTACACATTAGACAGTGAACCTCTGTCATTGTAATTCACTCACATTTTTTTGACGATAATGTATTTCTGGAGGAAATCATGACTAACCAACAACTCACTCGCACCGGGCTGGCGCTTTCCATTTTATTGGGGCTGGCAGCCTGCGGTGGTGGCGGAGGCGGCAGTGCCCCCCCACCGACACAAAGTTCCAGCAAAGGGATTATTACCGCCTTCGGCAGTATTTATGTCAACGGCACCGAATATAACACCGGCAACGCAGCAATTTATGTGGAAGATAGCCCGGCCGATGAGTCGCAACTGCGCGTGGGGATGGTGGTGCGCGTGGTTGAAGACGGGAGTGGCAACGCCGTAGCGGTTTACCATGACGATGAATTGGAAGGCATTGTCCTCTCCAACTCTATTGCAGCTGGTCAGTCCGTCGGCACCTTAAACATCATGGGACAGACGGTCACCGTTGACGTCAACACCGTTTTTGAAAGCGATGTTGCCTCTATTACAACCGTAGCTGCCATTGCCGCAGGAAATATTGTGGAAGTCAGCGGCTACGGCTCGGGAACGGGGACGGTTACCGCAACCCGTATCGAGGTCAAAGCAGTGGATCTGGCAAGCTATCTGACTTCCCATCCGGAAGGCGTCGAAGTGAAGGGCATTGTCGCGAATCACAACGCAACCAACAAGACGTTTGCGCTTGGCGGCCTCACGGTGGCTTATACCAACGCCACGCTGAGCGATTTGCCAAATGACATCACCAATAACATCTATGTAGAGGTGAAAAGCACCGTCGGACTCAATGCATCGAACCAACTGGTTGCATCTCGTGTGGAGCTGGAAAACAACGGCCATTATGACGAGGATGGTGATGACGGCGACGAATACGAACTCACCGGGAAAGTCATGGCGGTTAATGCAACCAGTATCACGGTAAACGGACAGACCTTCCTGGTTAATAATACGACCGAAGTTGAACATGGCTTGATGAGTGCAATCACTGTTGGCACCCTCGTCGAGGTCGAAGGCCGCTTCAATGCCGCAGGCGAACTGGTGGCGACCAAGATTGAAATTGAGGACGATCATCCTGCTGCGACGCATCTCACCGGGACGGTAGCCAGCATCGTGATTGCCGGAAATAATCTGGGCACTATCACGCTGACGAACGGCAATGTGATTAAAGTCAACAACCGCACGGTTATGCATGACAGCAGCGTAACGACAGATCGCACCTTCAATTTAACGGATCTCGTGGCCGGTAATTACCTTGAAATCCATGCCTACGCAAACGGCGATGGTACCTACACTACGGTTAAGCTGGAGCGTGAGGATATGCCCTCGCCACCTCCTGCCCCTCAAGTCTAGTTCCTGAGCATACAATTACTCGTACTGACACCCGCCAATGGCGGGTGTTTTTTTATCACGCACCACTGATTTTTTCGACATGACCCCCTGCCAATAAATTACACCACGCAGGTGAATATCTCACAGCCCCTTCCCCCTGTTTTACACCACACTCTCTTTGCACCATCGCCGACCACACACCTTTAAAGCGTTGGCTGGGCAAAACACACAACAGGGGAAAAACATGACTAGCCAGCAACCATCACAGCTTTATTCAGATCTCACCAATATATTGCACCTGCATCGGGATAGTATTCTGATCGTTGCAGATAGTGGCGAGGTGTTGTATGCGAACCTTGCCGCATCACGTTTGTTGTGCCGCCTGCCGACCAACGCAGGACATATCCCTGACGCGTTGAACATTACTGACGATGAGCCGGTACGCGTATATCTAAAGGATCTGGCGGGTCAGGAGTTGATCATTAGCCTGCTTTCACAAAGCATGCAGTGGCAGGGTAAACCGTCCTTTTTTCTCCATCTCCAGGATGTCACCGCACAGGTCAAACAAACCCGGCACCTGGAACATCTGGTCTACCGTGATGACCTCACTCATCTCTATAACCGGCGTGGTTTGGAGAACGCGATGTCGATCCTGAATTCGCTGCCCACCACAGCAACACAAACCATGAGTGTGCTGTACATTGATATCAACGGCTTGAAAAAGATCAATGACACCCTGGGCCATCAGCACGGCGACGCGGCGATCCGCGAAACCGCTGAGGTGTTGAAACATGTCTTCCATCTCACCGATATCAAGGCACGTATCGGCGGTGATGAATTTGTTGTCTTGTACAAACACCAATCTACCAGCTCGTTACCCTCCCTGATTAAAAATTTACATACCGAAATCCGTCGTCGCAATGCCCTGCCCGGCCGTCGATACCAGCTGTCATTGAGTATCGGCAGTATCAATCATGCCGCATCCCAACCGTTGGCGTTGGCAGATATTCTGGCACAGGCCGATCAATGTATGTATCAGGCTAAACAACGTCAACCAGAAAGCTGCCTGCGTCATTTCAACAGTACGGCGATTGAAACGCCACGCACCGCGCAACAGCTCCTTGCAATGGCGCATCAACCGTATGTTGAGTTGATGATGGCGTGAACTGCAGGTCAGCTCAAAGCCTGATTTACCACGCCGTCCTATCCCACGAACGTTAACGAATGAAATTTCTCTTCAAGAAATTTTCCGTTAACAATCAGTGCATCGGCATCGTCTTTGTAAACATTTTCGGCAATTTTTGCTAACTGAGTATTGAGCAAATTAAGCTGCTCTATCAATAGTTGCTTACATGTCATACCTTTTTCAATGACATGAAGGGTTGCGAAAGCGGTGGGCAAGCGCAAATAGTTGCTGACAGTCTCGGGTAAATCACGCGTCACCGCATTTATCAGTGATATCGCGTAACTCATTGCCATGCCGCCATCAAATAACTTCGGGGCAAGATCAATAACGGTTTCCCGAATTCGCTCCAAAGGCTCGATGGCTTCACGTGGCAGTTTATCCCTGGTTTCGTTCAGCAGTTCCTCCACACTGTGCGTCAGATTAGACTGAGTCACTTCATTACGCACCTGGATCTCGAGGTTTTGATCCGTCGGCACAGCCAACCAACCTATTGCATAGAGTCCAGACACGATCAGGAACCACCAGTCATCAATCAGGCCAGCGAAGAATAGACCGAGCCCCAGTAGAGCCAAAACAGACCCAACAAGATTTTTGGTGCTGTACAGGAACAAAAGCACCTTAAACTTTAAAGAAACCTGGTGCATTACTGGTAGCCCCGAATTTCCTTAACCTCGATTTCATCTTCTATTTGGCGTCGCCCGGCGGCGCCGAGGATGCGCTCTACCGCAGCGCCTAGGTCGCCGGGCAGCGCCACCTCTATGAGGCGCTCGCGCACGCGGGCCAGCGGCCGCGCCGCGTGCTCTTCGCCTCGAGCACGGCGGTCTACGGCCAGCAGGGCGGCGAGTGGCTCGACGAG
>JANNJI010000752.1:0-1022 GCA_031405795.1 Gammaproteobacteria bacterium | reverse complement strand
ACCACGCAAGGTATCGTTACCGCCCAAACCTTGCAACAGATCGTTACCGGCATTACCGGTCAGCGTGTTAGATGCGCTGTTACCGATGATGTTATTACTCAAGCTGTTACCGGTACCTGATGCATTGCCTGCACCGGTTAACATCAGGTTCTCGACGTTACTACCCAACGTGTAACTGATGCTGGTGCGCACGCTGTCGATTCCTTCGTTGGCGTTTTCGGTAACAACATCGCCACTGCTACTCACCACATACGTATCATTGCCCGTGCCACCGCGCATCGTGTCGCTGCCTGCGCCGCCATCCAGCCAATCATTACCGGCGTTACCGGTTAAGGTGTTATTGGCGGAATTGCCGATCAGTATATTATCCAATGCATTACCGGTTGCGCTGTTCGAGGCGCTGCCGGTCAAGATCAGGTTCTCAACATTGTTAGCCAAAGTATACGACACTGAACTCGTGATGGTATCGATACCTTCATTGGCATTTTCAATCACGCGGTCGCCACTGCTATTCACGACGTAAGCATCATCACCCGCACCACCGTACATTGTGTCGGAACCCGAGCCGCCATCGAGGCTATCGTTACCGGCATAACCGTAGAGCGTATCATTACCACCCAATCCATTGATGACATCGCGGAATGCGGTGCCGTTTACTGTTTCACTATTGGAGCTGCCGTTACGTACAGTGGCGATGCTGTCTGCAACCGACAAAACAAAGTCATCAAACATGCTCGCACCCGCTGAATCTGTCGCGGTGATACGGATGTTATAGTTGCCCGCATTGCCATCCACCAGATTGCTGCTTAGCGTGCGCGTGGTGGCGTTGAAATTCAACCAGCTCGGCAATGACGTACCATCCACCAGGGTCGCGGCATAATTTAAGGTATCCCCTGCATCCACATCAGCAAAGGTATTCGCCGACACTTCGGCTGGTTTCACTGACGGCGATTCGCCGGTGATGGTTTTGACGAAGTTGAGCGCCAAGATGTTGGGATCGGGAAGCCGGGATTATTTGCTTG
>JANNJI010000751.1:0-19531 GCA_031405795.1 Gammaproteobacteria bacterium | reverse complement strand
CCACCGCGACCTCGGCGCACAGCTCGGCGACGCGCTGGGAATGGCCGCGAAGATAGAGGTCCTTCGCCTCCATGGCATTGATCAGCGTCTCGGCGATGCTCACGCTTTAACACAAAGTGGCGTCAAGCGGCGTATTGAAGGGAATGTCCGCCTTGCGATGTACGATAATCGTATGTTGTTCGACATGGCTGATGCACGTAGCACGTTAAATTATGTTCCATTGAAAAAAAACGCGCCGATTGATTACACGCCGAGTAATCCATTAATTGCGGTACTGAGTAATCATAATAATATCCATATTCGTTATGGCAATCGTCACGTGACCTATCTGCGTCCACAATACAAAGAATATGACAATAGCCTAAACAAAATCTCCATGATCATTGACGGGGAAGAGAGACTGGTGAATTTAGGGGGCGAGGTGATAGTCTCTGAAACGTTCAGAGTAGTACCGATGGCGGATTATCGTGTCAATGTAATTGGTTTTAAACGTGCAGGGGTGGAAGACGAAAGCAATATTACTATTGATCGCCAGGCAATATTGACCAAATTTTCGGTTGATAAACGAGGAAAATTGTATCGTCTGGAGGTTTACCGGGACGACAAATTCTGCGGCATGGTACTGGTTCGGTTTGAGTCACGCCCGGTGGCAAGCGTAAGGCCACAGACGCCGGTGTTGTAGCCCGGCAAGCCAGCCGCTCGCATTTTAAATGTCAACAAACGTTTCATTGTTAATCACCACCACCGGATAGGTTTTCAACGGTTGGGTGGCTGGTTCATCCAAGGGTATGCCGGTTTTGAGATCGAAACGGCTGCCGTGCAGCGGACACTCCACACTGTCACCTTTGAGCGCACCATTACATAACGGCCAATCTTCGTGGGTGCACATCTCATCAACTGCGTATAAAGTGCCTGCGACATTTGCCAGTAAAATACGCCGTTGATTTAGTTCAATACACGTCATGTGCCCCGGTTTAAGATCATTGATGGTCGTCAGTTTTACGCGCATGATGTTGTTCTCATTGGGCAATTTATCGGGGTGTTAATTCTATCCATTCTGGGCTAGCCCGTCTGGATTTTATTTTTGTAGCGTACCATATACACTGTTTGCTGTCTTGGTAACAGGCTTGTGTGATGAGTGTCAGCGTTTATAAAAACATGACGGATGAAGAGTGCGCGTCACTTGCTGGTATGATCATGTCGATCCTCGACAGTTGGGGCTTGAATGGACAGGCGATCATGTCGGTCCTGAATATCCCCCAGGGCGTACCGTTACGTGCGCTACGCCGTTATCGTGAAAATACCGCTTTTCCCAATGATGAAGGTGTATACGAACGCGTGGATCATATTGTTGGCATTTATGATGCCCTGCGTACGACCTATCCGCACAATCCCCCCATGGGTTTAGTCTGGTTACGACAACGCCATCAGCGTTTCCAAGACCGCAGTCCGTTGCAAGTCATTGTTGAAGACGGTCTGGAAGGGTTGTTGCGTGTGCGTATCCATTTGGATTGCACGTATGATTGGCATGTTAATCCATAAAACAGATTTATTTTTCCCATTCACGCAGGATGGGTTGCTCGCGTGTTTCCATTAATTTTTCTTCCGCCTCCAATTGGTTATTGGCAAAGATAACTTTGATATTGCTATTGGCGGCGGGAGGTTGTTGTGTGCGCGCTTCTTTGGCAAAGTTCTGCGCTTCTTTGAAGGCGGCAAATTCTTTGAGTAATTCCAGGTTCTTGAACAGGGCAGTGGGGCCCTGAATAATGCGAAATACATAATATGACATGGTGCACCTCTTCGGCGAAGTGTAGGGAAAGATCTTGAATACGCGTTATTATAGCCGTCAATTAAAATTGGTAAATGACCCAAAGGGGTAATATGGCAGATGAAAAAGTCCTGCTGGCAGTGACAGAATTGGGTGGTTATCCCAATTTCACGCCACTCTACACTTCACTGGGCTATGCGGTGGTGATGGAGAATTCAGTGCGTAATGCGATACGCGCTCTGAAGAAGATAACCCCAGGGCTTATCGTCGCCGAATTTAATTTTCAATCAGATTTTCGTGATCGGACCAGTAATCTGGAATCACTGTGTTCGAGTATTCAGCGGTTTCCCGAGATTAAGGTGATTGTCTTTTACGAGGCCGATTTCGCCCATCAATTGGAAAAACTCAAGGCACAATATCCGTTGCATGCCGCGTTGGCATATCCAATCAGTGAAGAAACATTACGCGCCAGTATACTCAGTGCCGCAATCGATCAGTGAGCTGGCAACATCGCCAGTGCTTCGTGGGCAATTTCCTGCACGTCGGCGTTTTTATCCTGTAAACACGCAGTAAGATAGGTAATGGCGTCACGGGAGTGTGTTAAGCCAAGGTAATAACAGGCGTCACCACGCACGCGATGATCGGCGTGGTGAGCCAAGGCACTCAAGGCAGGGATCGCACCCAGCAGCAGGTCACTGCCCGACAAAGACTCAAACACGGCGCCCACCCCGATGCGTGCCTGCATAGGCGCTTCCATGTCATCGATGATCGAGACGAGCAGCGGTAACCACCGTGGCTGCGCACGGATCTTGGTTTCCACCTGTAATAGTTGTCCGTCTTTGAGTGTTTGAATAAGGTATTGCCGGATACCGTCATCGGTATTGGCGACTCCGGCCCAGTGCCGCAATTCTTCGTTGCTGTGTGCACCCTGAAAATCCAACTCACCGATGCGAAACCATGGTACCGAGCGAGAGCCGTACTGTTGTGCGGCCTGCGGATGTTGTGCAAGGTTAATGATGTGCAGTTGACCCAGTGTGCCGCGTTTAACCAGGTGGCTTAACTCCTCCATTATCTTGGGGCAGTGCGGGCATTCCGGGGTGACTAATAAAATCGCGTCAGGTGTTGGGGTCACAAAAGAGGACATACCGGGCGTTGGATACTTCAGGGATCGATAAATTTGAGCGCAATGCCATCTGCATCAATGCGCACGACTTCCGCCTTCACGTCGGGCGGGGGTTCACCATTCCCCAGCGGTTGTTTGATACGGATAATGCAAATGCTCCCGACGGTAGGTAGGCGAGTGGTTTCGCACTCAAGAAAAACACCGTTGGTGCTGATATCGCGTGTGTGCATGGAGGCGGAGTCTTGCTCAAGCTTTACTTCCACTTCCAGTCGAACACCAATACGCTGATTGTCACGTCGTTCGCTCATGGGGATTCCTGCGTTGTGCGGCTATGCCTCAAGGTCCGGGATAATCCGGCTGGCTATTTTAGCAATCATGTCTTTCATCAATAATTTGCGTTTCTTCAGTCGTATTAATTGTAGCTGATCAGCCATCGGATCCTGGGTAAGACGCAGAATAATGTCGTCGAGATCACGGTGTTCGAGCTTAAACGCCTCAAGGCGTCGTTGTAGCGTTTCGCGTTCTGCGTCATCCATGGGCGATTACACCAAGGTTTAACAGCGTTAGGTACAACGCAAGGTGGGCTGGCGTCAGGGCCAGGATCAGCCCTCTCATTCTGATGATTTATCCGGGTCTTGTTTGCGACCCTTGAGGTTAATCAGTGGGACCACCACCGTGGTTTGCGGTTCATCAATAAACCGTGGCCGCATGTTTTGCGCCCGCCCGGCGCTCTGCGCTAGCTCCTGTTCACGGGCGGTAATCAAAGCCAGGCAATCGCGGATGCCGGCGATGGTGTTTTCTGTCAGGGGATGTTTTAATCCAGGCCGGACGTAGGTGTCTTTGGCGACATCAGTGAGTACCCGTTTCATCATGCGCAGGATTTCTTCTTCTTTGCTTAATTCGGGGGCTGACATGTTTGACCTCGGTAAACGGACGCTAGGATGAAACGTATTGTACATGGAATCCAAACAGGGTCATATGCCGTCAATGACGAGGATACCGGGTAATTAATCAGGGGATTATATGCCGTGAGCGAACTCGTTGCTTGGCAATTAGTGTTGTGTCCGGTTGAGGTAGACTGGGTGCCGTCATCAACCAGCGCATTGATCGATGATTTCACCAGCTTGGGGCTATTGGGCGGGCCCGTTACGGGTTCAGCGACCGCGCGTTTTTACATCGGTGATCACTTTCTTCACTACATCAGTTTCATGGGTTGCGCCCCCACCGTGCAATTCGAACCGGCTGCGGATGCGTCAGGGGCGGCGAGTTTTATTCACTGGCACGTCAGTCCGCCGTTGTTGCAGCCGTTATGGGTTATCGATTCGCAACACGGATTACCCCGTTGCCATTTTTGTCAGGCACGCATCGACAACTGGCGTGAACAAATGAGTAATGTTGCCGTGTCCCCCGACCATACACGGTTGCATTGCCCACATTGCCATCGGGATAACAGTTTATTGGAATTGGATTGGCGGCAAGGTGCGGGTTATGCACGCCAATATGTCAGTATTGTGAATATTTATCCCAAAGAAGCCTTGCCGACGGATGCCTTGTTACAACAACTGGGTCACAAAACAGGGATAGCGTGGCGTTATTTTTATTGTCAGAGCACACTGATTGTATAATTTGATCATTGTGCTTGACAGACTTTGAACGGCGCGGCATGCTCCATACCATGTTTACGTTAACCATGAAAAAGGTACACATTTGTCTCTGCCCGCGATGGCTGGCGGTGGCATGCACTGTGCCAATGGAGCGATTAACAAACTAAAGAATTTTACCGTTGAAACATCCAAAGGCCACAGTGATCAAACATCCTGTGGCCTTTTTTGTTTCCGGGGTGAAAAATTAATTAAATACCATCGTGTTGGCGTAACAACAAAGGCAAAAAAGATGTCGCAACAGATTTCAAAGCAGTCAACGATCATCGGTAGTTTCATTGCTGTGGTCTTGATCTGGTCAACCACGCCATTGGCGATTAAATGGAGTGGCGAAGGTCCCGGCTTTATGTTTGGGATTGCGGCGCGCATGGTGATTGGCTTGAGCCTGCTGTTATTATTAACCGCGATCCTGCGTACGAAATTACCATGGCATCGACAAGCGGTACACAGTTATGTGGCGGCGGGTACCGGCATTTATGGCACCATGATGTGTGTGTACTGGGGCGCACAATACATCCCGTCGGGTTTGATCTCCGTCATGTTTGGCTTAACACCGATCATCACCGGGGTGATGGCAGCGCGGGTCTTGGGCGAAGACAGTCTGACTTTACCTAAGATTATTGGCACACTCTTGGGGTTACTGGGCTTAATCATTATTTTTGGCCGTGGCAGCAGTTTGGGTGAGCTCGGCATGCATGGCGCCATCGTGGTGTTCATTGCCGTTATCGTGCAATCAATCAGCGCGGTCTGGGTTAAGCGTGTACACGCAAACTTACCCACCGTGAGTTTGACTACCGGCAGCATGCTTATTGCGATGCCATTTTTTGCGATCACCTGGTTATTGCTGGATGGCCAGTGGCCCACGCTTTTTCCCGAGCGAGCCGTGGCCTCGATCATTTATTTGGGCGCGTTCGCCACCGTGGTGGGATTCATTTTGTATTTTTATATCATTAAACACATGCAAGCCAGCAGTGTCGGCTTGCTGAATTTAATCAGCCCGGTATTCGCCTTGTTCGTCGGCCACTGGCTTAACCATGAGGTGATCGACAGCGCAGTGTGGGTTGGCACGGCCATGATCCTGTTTGGGATGAGTGTGTATCAGTGGGTGAAGATAAGGTAAGTGCTGTTCGTTATCATTTTTTTGGTTCACAACAACAAGGAGTAATCAGTATGAGAGTAAAACAAATAGCGTTATCGTTAGTGTTTGTCAGCGCCATGTTCAGTCTTGGCGCCTGCCAAAAAGAATCGGTGTCCGTCGCACCGAGCACCGGCACAGTAATGTCGGCGGACGGTATCAGCATTAAATATGAAACAGCCGGGCGTGGTGAGCTGGCGTTGGTGTTTGTGCATTGCTGGACCTGCAATCGCAGTTTCTGGGATGAACAATTCAGCCATTTTGCCAAACAATATCGGGTGGTACGTGTGGATCTGGCGGGCCACGGTGACTCCGCACAAGGTCGCAAGACCTACAGCATTGCGTCCTTCGGTGCGGATGTGGCTGCCGTGGTCAAGCAACTCGGACTTAAAAAGGTTGTGTTGATCGGTCAATCCATGGGTGCCCCGGTATCTGCCGAGGCGCAAAAGATCCTGGGTGATCGCGTTATCGGTGTAGTGGGTGTGGATTCGTTTTATACCGGTTTCCAAATGCCGCCAGCGGATAAACTGGCTGAATTCTACAAGCCGTTTGAAGACGACTTTGTCCCGGCTCAAGATAAATTTGTCCGTTCCATGTTTACGCCAACCTCTGACAAGGCCGTGATTGAACGTATTGTCATGGCCATGGCCAAAACACCGAAAGAAGTGGGTGTGAGTGCGCTCAAAGAAACCTTGCAGTGGTACGGCACGGATGCGGCGACGGCATTTCAACGCATGGGAAAAATTTTGCGTAACATCAATGCCGATCCAAAAGGTGATGGCAAGCCATTGCACGAGAGTGTGGTCTTGATTGCCGGTGCAGGCCATTTTGTCGCGCAGGAAAAACCCGCTGAATTTGATCAGGCATTGGAGCGCATGATAGGTGAGTTTAGTAAAACAGTGCCTTAAGTAACTATTACGTTGGCATGGCGAGGAGACAGGTGATGACGGGTTAAATCCGGGTTGTCAACTATCCCTCGCCATGATCATCATGAACAATAGGCGTGTCACAGGCTGTGTTTGTCATTTCTACCGTGTTTCGTCGTTCCGGCCAAAGGCAGTGGGAACTGGAATCCAGTAAATCAATAGGCTCAGGCAACCGACATTCGTTGATTTGAATAATACATTTTTCAACAAACTGTTAAGGAATGATCACTCGTGAGTAATGAATCAAAAGGAATGTGGCTGGGTCTGGTGGGTGTCAGTGTATTTGGCCTCACCTTACCGATCACACGTTATGTGGTCGCCTATCTTGATCCCGTGTTTATCGGTTTGGGTCGTGCCGTGGTAGCTGCCTTGTTTGCTGTGGTGCTGTTGTACCTGAACAAAGCATCTTTGCCCAGTCGCAAACAATTTTTACAATTGATCATTGTCGCGCTGGGGGTGGTGATCGGCTTTCCGATATTATCCTCCTGGGCGATGTTATCCGTCCCGGCATCCCATGGGGGTGTCGTGGTGGGTGTGTTGCCATTGATCACGGCCATGGTTGCCGCCGTGATATCCGCCGAACGGCCCTCACTTGGGTTTTGGCTGTCGGCAGTGGCGGGCAGTACACTCGTTGTGATCTACGCCTGGCAGCAAGGGGTTGCGGGTCTTTATCAAGGCGATATCGCCTTGTTAGGCGCAGTTATTTCCGCCGCCGTGGGTTATGCCGTGGGTGGCAAATTATCGCAGCAACTCGGCGGCTGGCGCGTCATCTGTTGGGCATTACTGTTGTCTTTGCCCTTTATTCTCGTCCCTGTATTGTTATTGTTGCCCAGTGAAGCCACACTTATTCCGACCAGTGTCTGGCTGGGATTTTTGTACTTGGCCTTGGCCAGTCAACTGTTCGGGTTTTTTTTCTGGTACAAAGGCCTGGCCCTGGGCGGCATCGCACGCGTCAGTCAGGTGCAATTGATCCAACCCTTTATTACCCTGTTGGCTTCGGTCATGCTTATCGGTGAAGTGGTGGACAACATCACAATTCTATTTGCGGTGTTGGTGGTGCTCATGGTTGCGATTGGCAAACAAACAGTAATACGTAACAAGCGGTGAACGGGTGCTTCGAGTAAAAGAGAAACAATCGGTATTAATTGATTAAAACAGCTTGCAAAGACGCAGTACATGTTGTTTATTGTATCTATGGCAATTAAAGTAAAAGCTCATACATATCTAAACCTGATCACCACAACCCATAACGATTAAATTTATTGGAACCCCCTGATGAATTGGAATGATGCGTTTTTTATCAAGGCCATCCGCCTCCTGGAAAAGCGGCGATTTACCGCTGCCTTTGAATGGTTTCACCGTGGGGCGCAAGCAGGAAATCCCCACTGCATGCTGAATGTTGGTTACTTATTCGATGAAGGCATCGGCACAGCAACGGACAAACACAGCGCCTTGTTCTGGTACAAAAAAGCCTGGCAGCGACATGAGGTCGCTGCTGCCACCAACATTGCGATCCTATATAAGGAAAGAAAAAACTACACCACCGCTGTGCGATGGTTAGAGCAGGCTATCGCCAAATCAGACGAGGATGCCAAGCTGGTATTAGCCCGGTTTTATTTGCAAGGTCTTGGCGTCAACAAAGATGGCGCTAAGGTGAAGGCCCTGTTGACGGCCGTTAAAAACAGTTCGAACGCCTGCGAAGCGAGCGTGCAAGAAGCCAGTTATTTACTCAGGCAACTACAATAAAATGAATATAGCCGAATGCAGGGTGGGTAAGAAACACGCATGCATCACTGTACTGTGCGGCGCCCGGCACCCGTCGCGATTTCCCTCGGGCTGTGCTACTGTTTGTCTGTGATCAAAAATAATTTTATACTTTAACAACCACAATCATCAAGGAGCAGCGAAATGAGTAAAGCCCAAGACCAGAAAAAAGAAGCCAAGAAAAAACCCACCAAGACGCTGAAAGAAAAACGCGCTGAAAAGAAATCCAAGAAAGACGGTGGTGGTTTCTAAATCACCGTTACCGGATGAGTCACATTTTCCGGTAAGCGCCGAGAAGTTAGGTCGGGCGTCAGCCCGACGCCGTTATCGATCATCAACATATTGTCTGCTAAGACGCTCGCACTTACGCGAAAGGACAATTACCCCGAGGCTCCTTCGTCATAAGGCCGGTGTTATGTTATGCGGCTGGCCATAATGCGTTTGTAGATACTCTTCAATAATCTGTTGAAACTCCGCCGCGATATGATCACCTTTAAGGGTCACGGTCTTTTCGCCGTCGACGTACACCGGCGCCACCGGTTTTTCGCCGGTACCCGGCAGGCTGATGCCGATGTTGGCGTGTTTGCTTTCACCGGGGCCATTGACCACGCAACCCATCACCGCGACGGTCATGTTTTCCACGCCGTGATATTGTTTACGCCATTGCGGCATGCTGTGGCGTAAATAACTCTGGATGTCTTGGGCAAGTTGTTGAAAATAGGTGCTGGAGGTACGGCCGCAACCGGGGCAGGCAACCACTTGCGGTGTAAACGAGCGCAGGCCCATGGCTTGTAAAATTTCCTGGGCGACAATGACTTCCTGGCTGCGATCACCGCCGGGCTCGGGAGTGAGTGAGATGCGGATGGTGTCGCCGATGCCTTGTTGCAATAACACCGCGAGTGCGGCCGTGGAGGCGACTATACCCTTGGTGCCCATACCGGCCTCGGTTAACCCCAGGTGCAAGGGATAATCGCAGCGTTGCGCGAGTTGTTGATAAACCGCGATCAAATCCTGCACACCGCTCATTTTACAGGAAAGAATAATCTGATCATGTGCCAGACCCAGGGCCTCGGCTTGTTGCGCGCTTTCCAGGGCCGAGGCGACCATGGCCTGATACATCACCTGTTTGGCGTCTTGTGGTTGCGCGGCGCGGGCGTTGTCATCCATCAGTCTGGCCAGCACGCTTTGATCCAGGCTGCCCCAGTTCACCCCGATGCGTACCGCTTTGTGATAGCGGCAGGCAATTTCAATCATCACCGCGAATTGTTCGTCACGTTTTTTACCCTTACCGACATTACCGGGATTGATGCGGTATTTGTCCAGAGCCTGGGCGCAGGCCGGGTAATCTGTTAATAATTTGTGGCCATTAAAATGAAAATCACCGATGATCGGCACCGGACAGTTTTGTTTGAGCAGCAACTCGCGAATATGTGGTACCGCTGCGGCGGCCTCGGCGGAATTCACCGTGATGCGCACCAGTTCCGAGCCAGCTTTGGCCAGTTGTACTATCTGTGTGGCGGTAGCCAAGGCATCGGCGGTGTCGGTGTTGGTCATGGACTGCACCACCACGGGGGCGGCGCCACCGACGCTAACCGGGCCGATCTTTACTGCGGTGGTGTGATGGCGTTGGGGTAATAATGACATACAGTTCCAAGCAGGTAAGAGACATTAAACGGTCTTGATCATATCATAGGGCGCAGGGCTTATACCGCGCAACGAATTGAGTTTAACAGGTAAGATTTGAGTGGCATTATTCCAGGAGATAGCATGGGTATTTTGAGCAAGAAAAAACAAGCCAAGGCCGGTCGGCCCTCGTTGGCCGAGACGCTGGATAAACATGTGTTGTATCAGCAGTCCGTGCAAATGCCGGAGGTCGAGGTGGTGTTTCTGAGTAATACCTACGAAAAATTGCGTGGTAAATTACCGCTGGTGTTTAAGGAAGATTTCTGTGGTACGGCGATGTTGTCGACGGAATGGGTGAAAAGTAATTTATACCGTACGGCGATCGGCGTGGACTTGTGCGCCGATACCTTAAAGTGGGGTGAGGAGCACAACATCAAACCGGCGGGCGCCGACGTGGCACGCCGCATCCAGTTGTTGAATGCCGATGTACGTGCGGTGACCGAACCCAAAGCCGATATCACCTGTGCCTTTAATTTCAGTTACAGCGTTTTTAAAACCCGCGATGAGATGCGTGCGTATTTCAAGGCGGCGCATGCAGGTTTGGCCAAAGACGGTTTATTTTTTCTGGATCTGTTCGGTGGCACCGATTGCCCCGAGGTGCTCGAAGAAGAAACAGAAATCGACGATTTCAATGGCAAATACATCTGGGAACACGCCGCGTTTAATCCAATCAATCATCACCTGCTGTGCCACATTCATTTTGAATTTGATGACGGCTCACGTATGGACAAGGCCTTTACCTATGACTGGCGTCTCTGGAGTATCCCGGAGTTGTCCGAGTTATTAATCGAGGCGGGTTTCAGTAAGGTGCGGGTGTATTGGGAACGCTTTGAAGACGATAAAGACAACGAAGATTATCTGGAAGGCACCGGCGAGTTTTATGAAACCACGGAAGAAGAAAATCAGGAATCCTGGCAGACCTATATTATTGCGGAAGTGTAAACACCACGAGGCTCAGTAGGCCATCGTTAGCGGGGGAGTCGTATGATCATTGGCATTGATTTGGGAACCACAAACAGTTTAGTGGCGGTGTTGCGCAACACCGAAGCCGAGGTAATCCCCAACGCCTTGGGCGAACAGCTCACGCCATCGGTGGTCGGCTTTGATGATGAAGGGCAGATCATCGTCGGCCGGATTGCCATGGAACGCCTGATCACCCATCCGGAAAAAACCACCGCGAGTTTCAAACGGCTGATGGGTACCAGCCGCACCATCCAGGTCGGCAGTAAACAATTTCGTCCGGAAGAATTGTCCGCCTTGATCCTGCGTGCATTAAAGGCCGACGCCGAGGCGTATCTGGGTGAAACCGTCACCGAGGCGATCATTACCGTACCGGCCTATTTTAATGACACACAGCGTAAGGCAACCAAGATTGCCGGTGAGCTGGCCGGGCTGAAGGTCGAACGGCTGTTAAATGAACCCACTGCCGCAGCACTGGCGTATGGCCTGCATAAACGCACGGAACAGCGTTATCTCATTTTTGATCTGGGTGGTGGCACCTTTGATATTTCTATCGTCGAATATTTTGATGACATACTGGAGGTGCATGCCAGCGCCGGTGACAATCATTTGGGGGGTAATGATTTTACCGAGGCGATCCAGCATTGGTTATTAAAGCAATTGGTGGCGACGAAGGTAACCAGTAAAGATGCTATTCCCGCGCAATTACGCGAACGTGTCTGGAAGAAAGCGGAAGAGGTGAAGCTACAATTAACCAAACAGAATAATGCCAACATCGAATTGGTCTGGAATGAGCAACGGTATCCGTTTACGCTGACTGAGACTGAATTTGAAACCATCGCGGAACCGTTGTTAGCACGCATCACCAACCCGGTGCGCATGGCGCTGCGTGATGCCAAATTGCGGGTCAGTGACCTCAATGAAATCGTGCTGGTCGGTGGTGCCACGCGTATGCCGGTGATTCGCAAACTGGTCACTAAGTTATTTCAGCGTTTCCCGGCCATGGATATTGATCCGGATCGGGTCGTGGCCGTGGGCGCGGCGATCCAGGCGGCGTTAAAAGAAAAAAGTTCCGTACTCAACGATGTGGTGATGACGGACGTCTGTCCGTACACCTTGGGCATGGAAATCTCGGAACGTCAAGGCACAGGGTATAAAGAAGGTTTTTATCTGCCGATCATTGAACGCAACTCCTTTATTCCGGTGAGTCGCATCAAGACCGTCACAACCTTGCAGGATAATCAAAAGGTGATCGAAGTGAATGTCTATCAGGGAGAAAGCCCTTTGGTGAAAGATAATGTCTTCTTGGGTTCGCTTACGGTTGAAGTACCTAGGGCACCGGCAGGTGAGGCGGTCGATGTGCGTTTTACCTACGATGTGAATGGCTTGTTGGAGGTTGAAGTAGTCGTGGTTAGCAACCAGAAAAAATCCGCCATTACCATTGAAAAAAATCCCGGCGTACTCAGCGCCGAGGAGATCAAACACCGTCTGCAAGAACTGGAGCGTTTAAAAATCCATCCGCGTGATCAGGAGAAAAACAAGAATCTGGTGCATCGTGCCCAGCGGCTGTATCAGGAATTACTGGGTGATGAGCGTCAGTACGTTGGTCAGGTTTTGGCGGAATTCATGTCGGTACTGGAAAAACAGGATGAGCAGTTAATCCGTGAGGCACGCACGCAGTTTGAAGAAGTCCTCAACCGATTTGACAGTGCAGAACGGTTTTAATCGGCAGGGTAATTACCATGACAGTCAGTTGCTGGCAAATACTGAAGATTGAGCCGACGCGGGATCAGCGTGTAATCAAAAAGGCCTATGCGGGGCTGCTCAAACAAATCGATCAAAATACCAATGCACTGGGATTCCAGCAGTTGCGTGAGGCCTACGAACAGGCACTGAATATTGCGAAATACGTGGACGATGATGATGAGGAGGCTTACGAAGACGTAACACCGGCCAATGGCGAAGAAATACCTGCCGCGTTGCAAATAACTGACACGCATGATCAGGATTCATCGCAATACCTAATAAGGACTGAGCCACCCCGGCGTGCAGCACAGGACATAGCTATCGATGATATTTTTAATAGTCTGAATGAACTGGGCGAGAACATCGCGATTGAAAAATTAAAAATCCACACCTCATTGGCGGATTTCCAATCTATTGATGCACGTACTGATCTGGAATGCGCCTTACTGAAACAATTCTATCAATTGGAAAAATTCCCATTGGAACTGGCCAAAGCGGCGGCATTGGTATTCGGCTGGGATGCGGAAAAGAACCCCTTTAAATATGACCATCAGGTTGCCTATTTTTATGAACACGTTGTCAATCAAATCGCCTATCTCGGCGCAGTTCGCCATGTAACGATGCAGTGTTTCCCGGATCCGCGGCAACGGGACAAGACAGTGGAAGACGTCATATTCGCACAGTTTGATGAACAAGGTCTTACCGACATCGTTGCGAACGAGGCGAGACGCAACACCGCCAACCGTATTATCAGTTACATGATGAATGAATATAAATTATTTCCAGCCCTGCCGGTTGACCCAGAGACCGTGACCTGGTGGCGTAAAAATGTCTATGGCGAAAACACCGAGGTGGTTGCGCCGCAAGAAACCAAGAAAAAATCCGGTACTTCCTATTGGGTTGTCTGGGTGCTGATAATTGTGCTGTTTAATGTTGTTGGCCAGTGCAGCCGTGGTTCATCAAGTAATACTCACAAGACAACACAAAAGAATTACAACATGAACAAGGATGGTCAGAGTAGCGCCTATAAGGATTTTTTAAAAGCGGATGAAAAAAGCAAACAGCGAGAGAGGGAAAGGGAAAGCCCGAATCAATAAATAGTACTGAGGTATCACACTGTTTTAAACTGTGCGATAAGTTGTTGCAGATCAGCTGCGAGTTTACTTAACTCCAGACTGGCCTGAGTGGTTTGTTTCGCGCCATCGGTGGTTTGTTCGGCGGCGCTACGGATAGTCGCGATGTTCTTGTTGATTTCTTCGGTCACGGCGCTTTGTTCTTCCGCCGCACTGGCGATGGTGTTGTTCATTTCGTTAATGCGATTTACGGAGTGGGTAATAGTAAGCAGCGAGTCACCGGCCACCGCCGCTGACTTGACGGTCTGCTGGCTTTTCACCCGGCTGCCCTGCATGATTTGCACGGCATCGATGGCGCCTTTTTGCAGTTCCTGGATCATGGCTTGAATCTCGATTGTTGATTGCTGGGTGCGGCTTGCTAATGTGCGTACTTCATCCGCCACCACGGAGAAACCACGCCCCTGATCACCGGCACGCGCTGCTTCAATCGCGGCATTGAGGGCGAGTAAATTGGTTTGCTCAGCGATTCCTTTAATGACACCCATAACGCTGCCGATCTTTTCACTTTCTTTGCTTAGACGGTCAATGGCATCGGAGCTACGCCCAATCTCGTCAGATAAATCGCTGATTGAGTCAATAGTCTGTTCGACCACGTGTTTACCTTGGGAGGATTGCTGATTGGCTTCCTGTGCGGCTTGTGCGGCATCGTGGGCATTGTCAGCGACACTTTGTACCGTTGCGGTCATTTCATTAATCGCGGTTGCTACTTGATCTATTTCACTGAATTGTTGATTAACACTGCTGCTGGTGCGCGCTGTGATCGCCGCCATTTGTTCGGATGCGGTCGCCAACATGGTGGTGGAAACGGCGACCTTTTCAATACTCAGGCGAAATTTTTCCAGCATATTGTTGGTGTCTTGGGCGATACTGCCAATTTCATCCTTAGAATCTATTTCACAACGCTGGGTCAAATCAGAGCTTTCTTCAACCTGACGGATAAATTTACTCAAACGGATAATAGGTTTGGTAATATTGGTGGCGAACAGGGTGCCGACAACGACGGCAACGGCTACGGTAATCAACATCAGGACAATACTGATCCAGCGAATCTTGCTGGTTAAGGCGGATTGCGCTGACAATGCCTCGTTTGTATTGATCTCACTCAATATTGCCCAGGTCATGTTCTTGAATTTAAATGGGCTGTAGGCGGTGAGCACGGCTGTGCCAGTGATATTTTTCGTCTCACTGACACCGGTATCACCGGTCAACGCTTTTGTGACGGCATCGTTATCGATGACAAGGCGTGCTATACCACTGTCGTGCTGCACAACAGGCTGAATTATTTTCTTATCGGCGATTAATTTTGCCGTGAAAGTTGTTTTGTCCTGGCTGAACAGACGAATATTACTCCGTAAGGTTTTATCTTTGCCTACCAGAAAAACATTGCCGCTCTTGCCCATGCCAACACTTTCCCACTGTGTATCGGAACTCATGATCGCATCAAGCTGTTCCAAGGACACCTTAAATACCAAAACGCCAAGTATTTCAAAGGAGTCGCTGGTACTTTGATCTTGAATGGCCGCGGCGATAAACAGGGCGGGTTGTTCAAATAATGCGGGATAGATACCGGTATCGCTGACGCTGACAAACTCGGGATCGTTTGCGGCAAGGGTACTTTGCCAGGTCTTAGCCAGCAGTGAATCTTTAAACGGGCCGGTTTTCAAGTTTGTGGCAAAGTCAGGATATTTTTCTACTGAATAGATGACATCACCTTGTGTATCGATCAGGTACATATCGCTGGCGCCGGTTTTTTCAAAGATACCGGTAAGGATGCGATGCGCGTCATTATGGACTGTGGAATAAATGGTGCCGTCACTGGGACTGTTGAGGTTATGCTTTTCACCGAAGGGCGCCGTGTTAGCCGCGATGAAACTGTGTTGCAGGATCACCGCCGCGTTATCCAACTGTGTTGGGATTTTTTCCGCGTCGGTATAAGGCCTGCCATTTTTACTTTGGTATAGCTTTTGGAAATCATTTTTGTAAAACTCAGTTAACCGGGTTTTTTTCTCGCTGACATCGCTGAGGTTACGCCGGTCAGAAACCAAGGCGGTCTTGAGGCGTTGTATATACATGCCAATTGCCGGGTCAATGGCAGAAGATTTAAGCCGCCGTTCCAGTTGCGTAAAATAATTTTTCAGTTGGCCTTTTTTTATCTCGCGGATACTGATCAGTTGGTTTTGTGATTGTTCACGCAAGGCCTCACCTGCCGCTGAGCTGGCCTGCTGGCTGATCAACAGACTGATGATGACGATGGGCACGACCGTGAGCACAATCGAGATAAACAGGATTTTTGCTTTTATACCGCGTAAGTTGAACATGGATTCGACCCTGATAATTTGTATAGAAACAGCCACACATCCCGTTGGGGAGGTATAGGTTTACAGCGGCCGGAAGCGGGGTAAGGTTTAATCTAAACTGAGCGATTTCAAGGTTTTAATACTGCATCATAGGGTTCTTCGCGGGTTTTGTCGTGCAGGTGCATGCGGTATTCGATGAACCTGGCTTGATCATCGAAATGCAGGAACGGGTTGCCTTCGATTTCCCTGCGCATGGTCGAGGTTGGGGTTACCGAGTAGTTGTGCCCGGGCAAAACTTGAGTTGTAGCTGGTATGTCGCGGGCCAAATGCCGCAAGGTGTTAAACATTTGCTCCGGATCACCCCCGCGCAGGTCACAGCGGCCACAACCAAAGACAAACAAGGTATCGCCGGTGATCAGGTCATTACCCAAGTGATAACACGCCGAGCCGGGGGTGTGGCCGGGGGTATGCAGCACATGAATCGGTGTCTTGCCCAGGCTGATCACGTCACCGCCGTGGTGCAGGGTAGGTTGGGCCAGCTGTTTCCCCCAAAATTGCGCCTCTGCCTTAAGCAGGTGTAACTGTGCATCGTGCTGTTGCAAGATGCCCTCGATGCCGTTGATATGGTCCGGGTGGCTGTGGGTCAGCAGGATATCGGTAATCGTGACACCCAACTCTTTGGCACGTTGCAAAATGGTCAGCACATCCCAGGCCGGGTCCACGACCGCCGCACGGTCGGTGGCGTGATCACGAATCAGGTAGACAAAATTTGCCATCGGTCCTAATTCGAGGGTGTCGATGCTGTAGCTATTTATCGTATGCATACTGTACTCAGGGTCAATGTGCGGGTGGTGCGGGACTCGCCAGTATCCTTTCCCGTGGGGGGCTTTACAAGTTATACAACGGATTACGCCATTTCGCCATCTATGCCTGTGTTCATTTAAGCGACTTGGTATTATCATCCACTGTCATTTTCATCAATCGAATTCGCAACTTTTCCCATGCACACTGAATTTTGGCAGCAGCGCTGGCGAGATCAACACATTGGTTTTCATCGCGAAGAAATCAATGTGTATTTACGTATGTATTGGTCAATGCTGTCGGTGCCACGCGGTGCGCGGGTGCTGGTGCCATTGTGCGGCAAGAGCTGGGATTTATTATGGTTGGCGCAGCAGGGGTACCACGTCATTGGCGTGGAACTATCGCCCATTGCGGTGCAGGTTTTTTTTGCTGAGCAGGCGTTGCTGGTACAGCCGCGAGGCACAGGCTCAGTAACATGTTATTCCACCGATCACATCGATATCTGGTGCGAGGATTTATTTGCCCTCACCGGTGCGCAGCTAGGTCGGATTGAGGCGGTTTATGACCGGGCGGCGTTAATTGCCATGCCTGAGGCAATGCGGCCTGCCTACGTCAAACAGCTTGAGCAACTGACTGGGCCGGGCGTGCCACAGCTGGTCGTCACGCTGGATTATCCTCAGACCCAAATGCCGGGCCCGCCGTTTGCGGTTTCGCCGCAGGAAATGCGACAGCTCTATGGCAGGCGCTATGATGCGGTCCGGCCTCTGGTTTGTTACGATGTGTTGCCGGAGCATGAGCACTTTGCTGCCAGGGGTGTAAATCGACTCGCAGAATGTGTATATCTCTTAAAGACTTAGGCTAAAATCAGCATTGCGTCACAAAAATTAAATAAGGCAAGCTCAATGACCGATATAAGGATAAGTTCACACGTATGGAAAGAAACATGATTCGTACACAGCATCAAACAGCCTGGGTTTTATTGCTATTTGTGTTTTTTCTGATCGCGCAAAACGTCTTTGCCGCGAAATACTATGTTTATCAGGCAGCGGATGGCAGCCGCGTAGTCACTGATCGGATGAGCTATACCCCCCACCTCAGGCTGGTCAAAAGTACTCGTAAACTCGATGGGGTGGGTCAGTTGGCAGCAGGTAAATCCATTGCCACAAATCTCCATATCGCCAAAGATTACGACAATATGATCGAGGAAGTTTCAGCCAAACATGAGGTTGAGACCGCCTTGGTCAAGGCCGTGGTGCATACCGAATCCTATTTTAATGCGAAGGCCAAATCTCACAAAGGTGCCACCGGTCTGATGCAACTCATGCCGCAAACCGCCGCCCGTTATGGCATACGTAATTTGCGTGACCCACAACAAAATCTCGAAGCCGGGGTGCAACACCTGCGGTATTTAATGGAGAAATATCCAAGTAATCTTGCGCACGCCCTGGCTGCGTATAACGCCGGTGAAGAGGCTGTGCATAAATACCAGGGTATTCCCCCTTACAATGAGACGCGCCGCTATATTCAAAAAGTCCTGCTGTATCACGAGTTTTATCAGAGCGTCAATTAATCCTGTCTGCTGATCAATGTGGAATTGATCAGGGTGTTTTGCCATTTGTGAGAAGTCGGGACGTCAGAATCTATCAGAATTGCCCCCTTGTCGGGCTGAATAAATTCACTGCCAGTTCATAATTATCGCGCACAGTTCATCTCAACTAACAACTGTTCATATTGAGGTGTACGATGGATTTTGCAGATGATTTTACCTATTTCACCATGAGTGACGTGCTGCGGGAAGTGAAACGTCTTTATGGCCAGAATAGATATGTGACGCATATCGGTATTGCCGCAGCGGCGAATGATGCATTTGAAATAAAAATCCGGATAAAAAATCCAAAACATTTAAAAATTACCCAGATGGGACTGCCGTTACGCTTTCGTAATGTTCCGGTTGTGTTTCAGGAGGCATGTAATGACCCGGTCTTTTAATTTGGTTTTGACGTATATCCATGGGTTCTCGCAGCTTATTAATCTTTATCGCAAATTGATGCTTGCCCAGACAGGGCAATATAGAGTAATAATAGGCGCTGAAAACGGGTCCGTGTGGGAAAGACCCCAGGGGCAAATAAGCGCTGTTCAGATAAATTTGCCCGGCAAGTAATTGCTTCCAGGTAGTCAACATAATAAAATAGCAGTGGATTAGTATTCAGTAGTATGTCTACAATCAAAGAAAATTGAGTCGCATTGAATTTAAGTAGGGGAAATTTATGAAACCACTCGATTATTTCGTCAATTTGGTCCTGAGCACTATTCTTATCGTCGGTACTTATCAGTTTTACTTTCTTACCCAGCGTTATCAGTTATCGAAAGTACGTACCTTCAACTTCAAGATCGACGAGAAACTCCCCTATTGGCCGAGTTGGGCATGGATTTACAGTTTTCTTTATTATCCCGCGATCCTGTACCTCAATTGGCTTGCACAAGATGCACGACAATTTACCATGATGGCATTCAGCTATATCTTGCTGTTAATC
>JANNJI010000750.1:0-2372 GCA_031405795.1 Gammaproteobacteria bacterium | reverse complement strand
TGATGCTTCATCATCATGCCGCTGATTTCCCGCGGCAGGCGCTGCAGGCCGCGGCGCGACTTCAACCTGACCATCGAGAAGCGCGAGATCATCGCCATCATCGGGCCGAGCGGCTGTGGCAAGTCCACGCTGCTGCGTATTATTGTCGGTCAGGAGCAAGCCAGTGAAGGACATGTCTACATTGGCGGAGAGCAAGTGGGTTTTGCTGACGCCCATCGCGGCATTGTCTATCAGAAATATTCCTTGTTTCCACATTTGTCTGTGCTGGATAACGTCATGCTTGGCAAAGAGCTAAGCATGTCGTATTTGCGGCGTGGTACAGCGCGGCGGCAGTTTCACGCTGAAGCCATGCATTATCTGCAACGGGTGCGTCTAGCCGATCACGCCCACAAATTCCCGCATGAGTTATCCGGCGGCATGCAACAACGCGTGGCGATTGCCCAGGCGCTGATCATGAAACCACGGATTCTGTTAATGGATGAACCCTTCGGTGCGCTGGATCCTGGCACACGTGAGGACCTGCAAGTATTCGTGTTAGAACTGTGGGAAGAAGACGGCTTGACGATATTTTTTGTTACCCACGACCTGGAGGAGGCGGTATTTCTAGGCACACGGATCATTGTGTTGTCACAACACTACACCGATGACCGTCCCGTGACGGCAACGAACAACCGTGGCGCACGCATTGTTGCCGATCACCAATTGCCAAAATCCGCGTTATCGACCCGCGCAAAAGCAGCAACCGAATTTCATGAGTTGATCACCGCCATACGTCGCGAAGGGTTTGATCCCAAGCACACACAACACATCCGTGATTTTAATCTCAAACATCCCGATTCGTTTATCACCCTCTAATAACGGTTTCTATCCCTGTCCACCTGATTAAATAGCAATTCATGTGGCAAATATTGGTAGGTCGGGCTTCAGCCCGACACGCCAGCCGCGTTACGCAAACGGCAATGAATGAGACATCGGTTGTTCGGCCTTGATGATACACAATGCCCGGGATCGCACGAACAACTACCTTGGCAGGATCAGTCCGGATGTGTCTCTGTTTTCATCGGGTCGGGCTCGCCGCTCCAAGGCATCCTTGCCTCCGCGGCATTCGTATTTCCTATACATCAAGCCCGACCTACACAAGATAGACATCGCAACCCGTCGCTTTGTTTAGTGGACACCATTTGGGAACAGTTATTTAGTTCCTGTCCACTTTGTTTACTAACGAATCTCAGTTGTTCCCCCCTTTGAAAAAGGGGGGTTAGGGGGGATTTGAATTGCGCCGAAAATAAAAATCCCCTTTCCGGATGCGGGAAATGTTATTATTCAACTCCCGAAACAACAGTCCAAAATAAATCAAAATCAGGTGTATTTGGGGCTTCTATCTGAATCAGTTGTTCAATAGAGATATGATCTTTGCTTGCAGGCGTCCACGCCTTGATTAAATACTCCGTTCCGCCAGAACCTCCGGTGTTTTTTTCTGTTTGATAGTGAATAGTTTTGTCATGTACTGTTTTGGTTTTTATATAAACACCATCAGGCCTTTCAGTATTTTCAAGACTTATTTTTACTTCAACCGGTGATCGTATATCTCTACCCCCATCAGGAAAAACAACAAACCCATTACTTGTTTTTTCAAGCATTAAATTTATGGGAATATTAAGTCTAATACCATTTTCGTGAACAAATTTCTGCATAGGGGGACTTTTTTTATCTCCACAGCCGGTAAATATCAATGGCAATGATATTATCAATGTTGATAAAAAATACTTTATTTTCATTAAAATATTCCAAGGTCTCTTACATGTTGAAAGACTTTAAATACAAAATCACCCCAATGGGAAAATATTTTTTCATTTTTTAGCTAGGCGTTTAATGCTTTCAATTCCTGATTCCATTTTCTGTCGTGCAGATGAATTAGCCGAGTGGACGGTAATATGGGGAGGCATAAACTGCGTAGTGGCAACGGCTTCTTCGATCCAGAGGATCACATCATAGCCCGTGCCATGCTCATCATCACCCAGGTCATGATCCAGACTGATCTCAGTAACCTGCTCTGTTTTTAACAATTCAATAGCTTCTTCTGGCCATCGGACTAATGTCCAGCCACTTGGTACGGGTCTTTCGTCGTCGAGGTAGACTTTCATATTTCGCTTTTGTGGTGTGCATTGTTCTTCGAGATTGTAATCCCAAACATCCCGATTCGTGTATCTCGATTTAATTCTAAAGATTGGATTCGTAGGAGCGGGTTCTAAACCCGCCCTTGCCGCTATGGCAAGCATTGAACGATTAAGGATCAACGTGCTAGGATGAACTTATGAATAAAATCAATGATATTAGGGTTTGTACTGTGGAAAGACAAAAATTCTGGAAAA
>JANNJI010000749.1:0-1429 GCA_031405795.1 Gammaproteobacteria bacterium | reverse complement strand
GGCAGAGGTAGGAGAGATTGACGAACTGAATATCCTCCAGGCCAGCCTGTTAGCAATGCGTAGGGCAGTACTGGCATTGAGTCCGCAGCCTGACTATGCCTACGTCGATGGTAATCAGTGCCCCCTCCTGCCGTGCCCGGTGCAAGCCATTGTCCGTGGTGACGCTACGGTGGCGGCGATTAGCGCTGCTTCAATATTAGCCAAGGTTTATCGCGATGCGGAAATGGTGACGTTGGATGCTGTCTATCCCGGTTATGGTCTGGCAACCCACAAAGGTTATCCCACAGCGGCACATCGGGCCGCTTTGATCCGGCTGGGTGTCACACCCGTTCACCGACGCAGCTTTGCACCCGTGAAAAAATGCCTGGCTGCCGTTGCTGAAGTCACCTAAACAGAATATGGTATGCATGAGATCATAACTGACAGACAGTGTTGCAAAAGCCCGTTAAAACCGCTCAATTTTTATAGTGTAGATTAAATTGCTATGTCATTGCCGTTGATATTGCGTTTAGATGTAACTGGCCAGCCAGTAAAATGGTTACCGTGGCAGGATGCGGTTTGCCTCTATGCCCGTGACATGGTGGCATGGACGGCGGGCGAGAATATGTTTTCCCTGCACGGTGGTGTATCGCGGCTCACCGGTGAGCAGACCATCGTGCAAATTAATTCCATCATTGCGGTACGTGGTGAAGATAAGCATACCCAGCAGCGCCATATCCCCCCCTTAACCAATCGTGAGCTATTTCGGCGTGATAGCCACCTGTGTTTGTATTGCGGTCATCAGAATGCCGATGCGGAACTCACCCGGGATCACGTACTGCCGCTGTCACGCGGTGGTCGCGATAACTGGGCTAATGTCGTTGCGGCCTGTCGGCGTTGTAATGCCCATAAAGGTGGCCGCACCCCGGAAGAGGCGCGTATGCCGCTGCTGGCCGTGCCTTTTGTACCCAACCTCGCCGAGTATTTAGTCCTGCGAAACCGGCGCATCCTGGCCGACCAGATGGAATTCCTCAAGGCGCAATTCAAGCAAATGAATCGGGGTTTAAACTGGCAGTAATAAACATTGACCTTATTCTGGAAAGAAACTTGGGATACGTTAAGAGTACTCAAAATTTGTAATCGGGAGCGGGGTGTGTATGATTGAACAAAAATTATGTTTAACCTGGGATGCAGCCAGAATAAAACGTCAAAGGGGATTCTGTCATGGCTAAAAACGTGGTTATTATTTACGGTAATGGGGGCGATATGGACTTTGGCGTGTTTGCCAACAGCCTCAAAAATAAGTTATTCATGCCCGCCCCTGGTTCCCGACCTTCGACTACGCCCACGGTCAAGGTCGCGGTTCAGAAAACAACGAAGGCGGTTCCTTTCCTGCAATACCTTGTTGACCGGCCAGGCAGCGAGCCCATTGACGAACTGCATGTCTTTT
>JANNJI010000748.1:0-7900 GCA_031405795.1 Gammaproteobacteria bacterium | reverse complement strand
GTCTGCGAGGAAGATCAGGTCAAGATTGACGTTGCCGGGTTACCGGTGTTTCATCTCTGCAAAAATATTGCACCAAAAGTTAAGGCGGTATTGGTGGAATTACAACGTCAAAATGCGCCAATTAAAACCGTGATCGGTTATCGCGTCGGCCGTTCGCGCGGCAAGGTCGATGCACAGGGTAATCGCAGCGGGTTTAGTAATCATTCCTTTGGTGTAGCACTCGACATCAACACCGATCACAACGGCCTGTATACCCAGTGTTTTAATTTTGGACCACAGTGCCTGTTATCACGCGGCGGTGCCTGGCGACCGAATCTTGATCCGTATAGCCTGACCAGTAACAGCCAGATCGTACGCGCACTCAAAGCCATCGGTTTGTTATGGGGCGGCGAGATCGCCGGGCAACAAAAAGATTTTATGCACTTCTCGCCCAGTGGCTATTAAAACGGAAGACTACAACGAATTATTGTTTGGTGTATGTTGGTAATGGCGCGTTTGATAATATAGGATATCGCCAAGAAAGGGGTTGATATTTTCTACCAGTCCCCATTCCGCAGCGACTTGATCGGGATTATTGTTGTTGTGAATCGGGTTGACACGGGCTTTGATCCGGTACGCCAACTCAACAAGCTGTAATGCCCGCGATTCATTTACACAATGATATAACGAAAAACGCTCGGTGAGGTAACCCGCCCGTTTTTGTTGTTCTACTCCAAGCTTGAGAAGACGATCAGTATCAGGTAAAAAATCTTCGTGCCAATAGGCACAGGCCAGCCTGATGATCTCTTCCTTGGTGCTGCTGACGAGACCTTGGTGACTTATTTTTTCCAGTAGTTCTTGTGTCGTCATCGGTGTGGTAACTGGTTATATTGCCAAATCACATAATCAAGATGGCTCTTTGCTGCTTCTGGGCTACCAACATAATATTTCAATGCTTCCGTTGCCCTCTCACGGAAATTATCCACGGTCATTTTTTTCATTTTGAGCAGGGTTAGGATATCCTCCCGATCCCGTTCTCCAAACCGGCCTAATTTAGACACAGCCAAGTCTTCGGGTGTTACGACATATAGCCATAAAGGTGAGTCCAGGTGATGCTTCTGCAATAAAATGGCATCATCCTGGTAGTCTTCGTGCAGTGGTCCCAACACGGGGGTAAATTGGCTATCTAATTCCAGTGTTCGTCGAACAGGGCCTGCAGCATAAATGATGGATGGTTTGCTGATAACAATGTTGTTTTTCCTCATCCACTCTGCCGAGCTGAACTCAACATCAATGTCGTTACTGACCCTCGCATTAGTATGAATATGCAGAGCGCAGCCGCCAAAAATATACGCTTTAACTGAACCCGGTTCTGTGGTCTTGCTCAGAATATCCTCTCGCAGGTGTCCAAAAAATTGCAAGATTGCCATGGAAAACGGTGTGGCGAGGTAAAGTGAGCTGCTCATTTAGGTTCCTCTTCTCCAAGCTGCACAGATCAGGATGAAGTGACGCTATAATTGCCTCGAACATTTGTCAATGCAACCAAAAAATAATAAATACATGTGTAGAAAATCATCTTGTAATTTCATATCACCAACGATCTATCCACTGCAAAAGCGTCGCTGTTGTGTTCCCATTCCTGCCGGGGCTGGTCGACGCCCAACTCGATGGTGTAACCCTCCGGATCGATCACGTAAAACGAATGCATGACGATATGATCGACGCCACCGCTCACACGCAGCCCGCTTGTCTGGCAGCGCAAATAAATTTCACGCAATGCGGCCTCGCTCTCCACGTTGAAACACAGGTGCACGAGTCCCTCCCCTTCGGTGTGCCGAAACGCAGTATCCTCCATCAGTGCGAGTACATGCGCATACTGACCGGAGCTGTAAAAACGCATAGTCGATCTTGCGCCGACACGTTGCAAACCCAACATGCCGACATAAAAAGCTTCGGCAATGTCGAGATTTCGCACCCGCAGGGTGACGTGATTAATGCCATGAATTGCCATAGACCACGCTCCTTATAAATTTAAATTAATAATAACTCGATGCGTCTTGTGTCAACACCAGCCACAGCAATGCAGCCAGTGACGGAATACCCGTGAACAACACAACCTGCCACCAGCGATGAAGCGGCGACACCTGGCTTAAGATAAGTGCCATGAGTAACAACGTCATTGGAATTAGCGACAAATTGGCGTACACACGGCCAATGAGCATCAGGCATAACAACCACACGCTGGCTAACACAGCGGCCTGTACTGGTAACACGGTCACTTTTGCCTTCGCTGTTAATTCGTATAACGCAAAACCGCCGAGTGCGGCAGCAAGCGCACTGCTTAATTGTCCCAGCAGCAAGCTGCTACTGAGTGCCGCGATAATGGCATAACTGGTACTGATGACCGCCAGTGGCAACGCGGAAAAGGTCGCGTTAGTTCCAGTTATTAACCGATGAATCATTACTACGCCAATTCCAACCAGTACCACAAGTTCCACCGACAATAATACAAACATGTTTTGGCTCAGGACCGGCCAGACAATCACACCCAGCGACAACACCAACACAGCCGATAACCATAACCACTGCCGGTGCGATGTAATAGGCAAGATGCCGACGACAAGTGTGATACTGCCAATGATCCACAACCAGTCCACGGCCTCACGCGGCGGTAACACCGGTACACCGCGCACCCAGAAGTAGGAAATAAGCCAAATTGCGGCAAGCCCCCACGCCCCGTTCCAATGTCGCCGCAACATCACTGTGACTAGGATCAGTGACAGCACCAGCGGTAGTACCAGTCCCGGCAGTAGAAATTGATATGTGCTATTCATCGTATCAATGCCTTTTAAAAACCACGCGCCCCATCAAGGACGCGCGGCTATCTCTATTGCTTGATTGCTTCGACTTGCAGCGTGATCGCAACATCGTCACCGATACCACCGGGCATAAAATTCATACCGAAATCACTGCGCTTGATGGTTGTTGTAGCGGTATAGCCGCTGCGATAACCACCCCATGGATCTTTGCCTGCACCCACCGGCTTCACCGACAACGCTACCGGTTTTTTTACCCCGTGTAATTCCAAATCACCGTCCACGCGTGTTAACTCACCGGTTGCGTTATAACTGGCTTTGGTTGAAACAAAACGCATCGTCGGAAATTGTTTAGTATTAAAAAAATCCGGACTACGCAAATGTTCATCACGTTTTTGGTGGTTACTATCAAGACTGGCGGTCTGAATGGTAACAGTGACGTCAGATTTGCCATTCGGCACCAGATTTATGTCGCCTTCCACCGTATTAAAGCGGCCCACCAGATAACTAATGCCAAGGTGACTGACGCTGAATTCCACGCTGGTGTGTGCCGGATCGATCTTGTATTTACCCGCAGCGGCGCTTTCGGCGTACGCTGATGTTCCAATACTGAGGGCGGCGGTAAAAAGCAATGTAGCCAGGGTTGAAGCAGTTTTAATGACTTTCATGTTGTTTCTCCTTTCGTTGGTTGATAAAAAATTAAATTCAGATCTTTACATTGCTTCCTTCAGCTTCTGCAGCAAGCGTACAAGCTCTTTGCGCTCCGCCTCGGTGAGTTGCATAAATCGTTCGCGCAAGTAGTGAATATGTGTGGGAAATACTTGCTCGAATAGCGCTTCACCCTTGGCAGTCAGCTGCGCCAGTATTGAGCGCCGATCATCCGGCGAGGCCACGCGCCGTACCCATTTTTTTTTCTCCATACGATCAATGATTCCGGTCAACGCCCCCTTGGTGATCAAGGTACGATCCCCCAATTCCTTGAAGGTCATACCGGGGGTATTGCCCAGTGTACTGATCACGTCAAATTGTGCCGCTGTTAACCCAAGGCCGCCGATATGTCGTCCGGAGCAAGTGGCAAATGCCTGGTAGGCGCGTACTAGCTCACGCACCACTGGCAGCCAGGGTTCTTTAACGGCGTGGGCAGAGGTATAGGCTTTGGCAGTCATGTATAGGTAATTCCATATTCTGCGTTATTTAACACCGTTGAAATAGTAGTTCGTATGCGGACTATTAGCAAGCGGACTTTAATAGAAATATCGGCGGCTGAGACGTTAATCAATATTACCTGATACAACCGGGTAGTTTTTTTGCAGAATTTCTTTATGGCTCGGTGAAGGCGTAACCATGGTCTTACGGGGCTTAGGCAAATTCCGCCATGACAGGTGTGTGATCAGAGGGCCGCTCCCACTGTCTGGGTGCTGGATCGATGTGACAGGATTGACATGACTTCGCAAGTTGCGGCGACACCAGGATATGATCAATGCGCAGGCCATGATTACGCGGATAGGCAGCGGCGCGGTAATCCCACCAACTGAATAATTCCGGCGCCTGCGCAAACAGGCGAAAGCTGTCAATCAGGCCGAGCGACAGTAATTGCCGAAAATATTCCCGCTCTGCCGGGCTGACGAGTACTGAGCCCTCCCAGGATTTGGGGTCATGCACATCACGATCCTCGGGGGCGATATTAAAATCACCGACGATGACAAGCCTTGGGTGGTTGCATAATTCGGTTTCTAAAAATGCAACAAGGGCGCCTAACCAGCGCAGTTTGTAATGATATTTTTCTGAATCCACTTCCGCGCCATTGGGGATGTATACATTGATCAATCGCATGTCACCGTAGGTTGCTGCCAGCAGACGGCACTGCGGATCATCCTGTATGCCCGGCAGTTGGCTTACGATATCCTGCGGCGTGGTATTGAACCGCGACAATATTGCTACGCCGTTATAGGTTTTCTGGCCGTTATAAATGGGTTGATAACCTGCTGCGATGATCGCCTCACGTGGGAATTTATCGTCAGTGGTTTTGGTTTCCTGAATGCCCAACAGATCCGGCGTCGCGGTTTTTAACCAGTCCAACAAATGCGGCAACCGCACATTAAGCGAATTAACATTCCAGGTGGCGATCTTCATACATTACCTGATTACAACCTAAAGCCGCCATGCCGTTTGCGATTGTAATAATCATAAAAAAAGATCCCGGCACCGGCGCCGATGATGAGAACAAACAAAACAAACATCCAATACCAAAAGGGAAACTTGGGTCGGATCGCGGCAAGCTCCGCGTTGCTGGGCACCTTCTCGCCTTTGAGGTTGGCCAAGGCGGCTTCAATGCGCACACGCATCGCCTGGTTTTCCTCATCCATGGCCTGCCATTTTTTGCTGGTATCCGTTGGGACATTTTCTTTTGAAGCCGCATCCTTCGTCGCTTTTTCAAGTTGCGCAATCTTGTCTTGCAGTGTTTTTATCTCGGCAGTGGCTTTGATCAGCTCGGCGGTATCTTTCACGACCTCCGCTGGTTGGAGGCCGCTTTGTTGCCGCTGTAAATTGTTTTGTAGTTCTTTAATCGTTGTCTTGGCATTAGAGGCTTCATCGCGGCGTACTTGCAGTTCGCGTTCGACGCGGACTAAGTCCGCGGCCTGTTTCTTGCTGGTCTCCTGCTCTTGTTGCAATTTAATGTTGAGCGCCTCCACTTCAGCGGCTGCCGGTTTTTCTTTCTTGAGAAATTTGGCAATGACCCAGCCTTCCACGCCATCTGCCGTACGAATTTTGACAAACTCATCGGTGCGCGTGAGCACGGTGACTGCTGCACCGCTGGCAATACTGGTGATCACCGGGGCTTGTTCGTTGGCAACCTGGTGTATGCCTAACAGAATACGATCAGTGACATACAATGTCTCTGCCCCTGCGGATAATGTGATAAGCAACAGCGTTAAGCTGGCATATGTCTGAAGTTTGTGCGTGGTCATTGCGTTATTACTCGCTCCAAATATTGTTTCGAAATTCGCAACTCGGATTCATATCCGATACTATGCGGCGATCCCTGAGTGTCGCAGCAGGGCGTCGATGTTTGGTTCGCGGCCACGAAACGCCACAAACAGCTCCATCGGTTCACGACTGCCGCCTTGTTCAAGGATAGTATGCAGGAAGGCGTGACCAGTACCTGTGTCGAAAATACCATTTTCTTCAAATTTGGCAAAGGCATCGGCGGACAACACCTCAGCCCATTTGTAACTGTAATAACCGGCGGCATAACCACCGGCAAAAATGTGCGAGAACCCATGCGCAAATCGATTAAAGGCGGGCGGTCTGATCACCGCCACCTGGCTGCGGACCTCGTCGAGGATTTGCTGGATACGTGCACCTTGCTGTGGGTCGTACTCGGTGTAGATGCGAAAATCGAACAGGGCAAATTCCAGCTGCCTGACCATTTGCATTCCAGCCTGGAAATTTTTCGCAGCTTGCATTTTGTGCAACAGCACTTCGGGGATCGTCGCGCCGGTTTGATAGTGCCGTGCAAACACCGCCAGCGCCTCACGCTCCCAGCACCAGTTTTCCATGAACTGGCTGGGCAGTTCGACCGCATCCCACGCCACGCCATTGATACCGGATACCGCGATATGTTCGACCTGAGTCAGCATGTGATGTAAGCCATGACCGAACTCGTGAAACAACGTCGTGACCTCATCGTGAGTAAACATGGCCGGCTGTTCACCAATGGGTGGTGTCAGGTTGCAGGTGAGATAGGCCACCGGGGTTTGCAGCTCGCCATTGTGATAACGATGCCGACCCATGCAATCATCCATCCACGCGCCGCCGCGTTTGTTTTCACGCGCGTATAAATCCAGATAAAACTGGCCGCGCAACTGGTGTTGCTCATCCCGGATCTCATAAAAACGCACGCTGGGATGCCAGGTATCGACATGATCAATCTGCGTAATCGTAATGCCATACAAACGTTTCACGACTTCAAACATACCAGGGATAACGTGGCTTTCCGGGAAGTACGGTTTTAATTCTTCCTCAGTGATCGCATAGGTATGTTCACGTAATTTTTCACTGTAATAACCGATGTCCCACGCCTCCAGCTGATCCACCGCAAACTGCTTGCGTGCAAACGCGGTAAGCTCATTAAATTCCTGCTGGGCAATCGGTCTGCTGCGTCTGGCCAGATCATATAAAAAATCAAACACCTGTTGCGTGGTATGTGCCATTTTGGTGGCCAAGGAGCGCTGCGCGTAATTTTCAAACCCCAGTAAAAGTGCCAGCTCATGCCGCAAAGCAAGAATCTCCGCCATGATCACCGAATTATCCCATTTGCCCGCATTGGGGCCGCGGTCCGAGGCGCGTGTCGCATAGGCCTCATACAACGCATGACGCAGGTCGCGATCATCGGCATACGTCATCACGGCGTAATAGGAGGGGAAATCCAGGGTAAATAACCAGCCGTCCCTATTTTTTTGTATGGCTGCTTGTTTGGCCATAGCGCGTGCGGATTCCGGTAATCCCAACAGACCTTCTTCATCGCTGACGTGGTAACTCCAGGCCTGGGTGGCATCCAGCACATTTTCTTCGTACTTGGTGGTGAGTTGCGATAATGTTTGCTGGATGTCTTTGTAACGTTGTTTTTTCTCTGCGTTTAAGTCCACGCCAGACAGATGAAAATCACGCAGAGCATTATTTATGATCTTTTGTTGCGCCATGGACAGGCGCGCAAAACCTTCGCGATCTTCTTTAATCTGTTGATAAGCATGAAACAATGCCTCGTTTTGTCCCAGTTCGGTGCTGTATTCGCTGAGCTTGGGCAGGCAGGCATTGTAAGCGGCACGCAAGGCTTCGTTATTGACTACCGAATTCATGTGGCTCACCGGCGACCATACACGGTTGAAGTGATCGCCCGCCTCTTCCAGCGGTTGGATCAAGTTATCCCAGGTCGGGGCTTCGATACTTGTCAGTAATTGATCTAACAGGGCACGGTTTTGCGCCAACAACTGATCAATGGCAGGCTCAACGTGTTCGGGCTTGATCTGGGAAAAGGGTGGCAGGCCCCGCATGTTTAATAATGGATTGTTCATAACGAAAAACTGTATTCCTTACCTTTGTAA
>JANNJI010000747.1:0-13107 GCA_031405795.1 Gammaproteobacteria bacterium | reverse complement strand
TGATTGCATTGATCCTGGTCATTGTTTTCCTGCGACGCAACCCTAAAATTCAACAAAAGGTAAAAGAACTCACAAGTCATCTGGCAAGACCACACTGGCAATTGGACTGTGCGCCGCATTCCGATCGCAAGGACTGGCTGTCCAGCCATTTAAAAAAGGCCCGGACTATATCGATCCCATGTGGTTGGGGCGTGCTGCACAACACCCCTGCCACAACCTTGATTTTCACACGATGCCGCATGATGAGATTCTTGCAACCTATCATCAGTACATCAAGAATGCAGACATCGCCCTGATCGAAGGTAATAAAGGTCTATACGATGGTTTGGACCTGGACGGCAGCAATAGTAACGCCGCACTCGCAAAATTATTACATGCCCCGGTTGTATTAGTCATTGACGCACGTGGTATGACCCGCGGCATTGCACCCCTGATCCTTGGTTATCAAAATTTTGATCCTGATATTCAGATAGCCGGGGTTATTCTTAATCAGTTAGGCGGTCATCGTCACGAACAAAAACTACGTCAGGTTATCGAGCATTACACCAATGTCAAAGTACTTGGTGCAGTACAACATGACGACAAGCTTGCGATTGTTGAACGTCATTTAGGGCTGGTTCCTGCGAATGAAGCACCACAGGTCGAGGAAAAAATCAGTCTGCTCGCAAAAAGGGTGCTTGAACAAACCGATGTGGCTGAAATTATTCGTATCGCAAGAAGGGCAACACCCCTCTTACCCGTCAAGTCCCCGACCGGTACATTAACCGCGTTGGATAAAACCGTTCGGCTTGGTATTGCGCGTGATGCGGCATTTGGCTTCTATTATACCGGTGATCTGCAAGCCTTATCCGCCGCTGGTGCCGAACTGGTATTTTTTGATACCTTAAACGATACGACGCTGCCGCCAATAGACGGCATGTTGTTGGGGGGTGGCTTTCCTGAAGCCCACATGGCCGCGTTGGAAAAAAATACCGCCCTGCGCAACGCGATCCAGCATGCGATTGAACAAGGCATGCCCACCTATGCGGAGTGCGGCGGATTGATGTACCTTGCCAGGCGGATTACCTGGAATAACCATTCCCATCAAATGGTCGGCGTTATCCCCGCCGATATCGTCATGCATAGCAAACCCCAGGGGCGTGGTTATGTCTATTTACAGGCGACGGGGCATGCACCCTGGCCGATTCAGTCGAATCAGACTGATAAGCCAGTCGCAGCGCATGAGTTTCATTATTCAAGTCTTGAAAACCTCGCCACAGATACACAATTTGCCTATGATGTGACCCGTGGAAGTGGTATTGACGGCAAACACGATGGCATCGTCTATAAAAACTTGCTTGCCAGTTACAGTCACCTCCGTCATAGCCAGCAAAGTCCCTGGGCCAGTCAATTTGTCCAATTTATCCGTCAATGCAAACAAACTCGTCAGAAGGTGAATAACGCATGATTACCATGACTGCTGAAGCAGCAAAACAGATCCGTGAGTCCGCAAAACAAGGCCACATGGAGGGACTACCCTTACGTTTGGCGGCCAAGCGTAACAATGACGGCACACTGCACTATGCCATGGGTTTTGCCGATGACGATCAGGCAAATGACTTGCATTTTTCCTCGCAAGGTGTCGAAATCGTCGTATCGCCAATGAGTGTTGATTTACTGAATAACACGGTTCTTGACTATGTGCAGTTGGATAGTGGTGAATTCCACTTCATCTTCAAGAACCCTAATGACCCAAACTATCAGGCAATCAAGGCCTAAGAGATGATAGCCATGATTCCTGGTTGTAATGCCTGCGTGTAGACACTACATTAGTGTGTTGTCATAAAACGAGGAAAATAGCGGTGTTACCCAGTAATACTCCAAATCTGTCAGCCTCGGTTGCGACACGTATACCGATCAAAAATACATCCCTATGGCGCAGCCGCTTGTGCATGCCGCTGTTTGCCTTGGCATCAGTTATTGTTGGCTTAGCCATCAGCAGTATGATTACCGTTATGCAACCGGACAAAATACCTATTTTGCTACCGATCATGATCGGTTTGATTACTACCGCTATCATCCTCATTGTTGCACTCTATTTTCTGCTACAGCGTAACCTACTACGACCTTTAGACGCCTTGCGCAGCTGGGCAGATGATTTACATGCAGGTAAATTGACCAGTCGCCTGACACCGCAGGGCACCCCCGAATTTTATTTGTTAGCACAAAACATCAATAATCTCAGTGATAAGTTACAGGCCCTCACCGAAGACATGCGCAGCCAGGTACAAGAACAAACTTATCACATCGCGCAAAAAACCCGTTCACTGGAAATTATCTATGATGTCGCCGCCAGTATTAACATATCCCGTGATCTGGATGATCTGCTGACTCGTTTCCTGCATACATTAAAAGAGGTTGTAAAGGCCCGCGCCGCTGTCGTACGCCTGAGCACGGATGATAATCAGATGCGACTGGTTGCCAGTACCGGACTGGATGAGGCGGTTATCCAACGCGAACAATTTATCCCTGCTGAAACCTGTTTGTGTGGCAGCGCCTATAATAAAGGCATGGTTTTGTATGAACCTGACATAAAACATTGCGATCAGATTATTGGCCGTCCTTTTTTCAATGAAGGTAATGTTGGAATGATCGTGGTGCCACTGCAATACCGGGATCGGATATTGGGTGTCTACAATTTATTTGTCGAAGCTGACACGGTGGTTGAGTCGGATGAAATCAACGAACTGCTCACCAGCATTGGTCGTCACCTGGGCATGGCCATTGAAAAATCCCGGCTGGATGACGAAGCCAATCGACTATCCATTATGGAAGAGCGCACCCGTATCGCCCACGAGTTGCATGACTCGCTGGCCCAAACCCTGGCCAGTTTGCGCTTTCAGGTGCGCGTTTTGGACGAAAATTTACGTTTAGGCGAGGAACCGGCTGTCTGGCATGAACTTGAGAAGATTGAAAACAATCTCGATGAGGCCTATGCCGAATTGCGCGAGTTAATTACCCATTTTCGTGCACCGATTGATCGGCGCGGTATCGTGCCGGCGGTGGAACAATTGGTCAATCGCTTTCGTAATCAAACCGGTACTGCCATTTTCCTGCAGCAGGAGTGGAATGTGGTACAACTACCCGCCAGCGTCGAGGTAGAGGTTCTGCGGATTATCCAGGAATCGCTAAATAATATTCGCAAACATAGCCAAGCACAAAATGTCCGTGTTATCCTGCGCAGTACCCCACAAGGGGACTGCGAAATTTTGCTTGAAGACGATGGGGTTGGGATGAACACAGGATCGAATACCGACACCCATCGCGACCACTATGGACTCCACATCATGGCTGAACGTGCAAAACGAATTAATGGTGAGATACGCATTGAAAGTGAACCGGGCGAAGGTACTCGTATCATCCTCGCCTTCCGTTACTCATCCGCTACACAAGCGGCGGCAAACAGTAAAAAACCCAGTTCAGTGTCGGTCACCTTTCCGGCACAACAAGTAAAATTATGAGCCTGCGTGTTGTTCTGATTGATGATCACACCTTATTCCGAGCTGGTCTGGAAGGATTGCTTGCCAGTCGTGGAATTGAGATTGCTGCCTCAGTTGACAGTGGTACCGACTGTGTCAAGTTAGTCAATGAGATCAAACCTGACGTTGTCTTGCTCGATATGCGCATGCCCGACCTGGATGGCTTGGCAGTATTACGTACCCTGCGTGCGCAAAATCTTGCTATGCCCATTGTCATGCTGACAACCAGCACCGAAGAATCCGATCTGGTTGAGTCCCTGCGTGCCGGCGCCCAAGGTTATCTATTAAAAGATATGGAACCCGATGCACTGGTCATCGCCTTGCGTGACATTGTCGCCGGCAAGACCGTGGTGGCCTCCGACCTGGCCCCGATCCTGGCGAAGGCCGTGAAGGGAAAAGGTGATGATACCCCTGTTGTGAATAACAGCCCCTTTAGCGATCTCACTCCCCGTGAAACAGAAATTCTCGGGTTACTCGCCGAAGGTCAAAGCAATAAAGCCATTGCACGTAATCTCGGCATTTCTGATGGCACGGTAAAGCTCCATGTAAAAGCAATTTTACGCAAATTAAGCGTCCACTCCCGCGTTGAGGCCGCCGTCATGGCGGTTGAAAAAGGCATGTCGAAAGCAAATCAAATGAAGTCATGAAGACCTTTAAACAACTCGTTGAGGAATGCAGCAAGCGTATTCACGAATTGTTGCCCTGGGATCTGGCCGAGCGATTACCACAAGAAAAGATTTTGATTGTCGATATACGCGAACCTGACGAATACAAGGTGATGCACATTGCCAACTCACTCAATGTACCGCGCGGCATCCTTGAAACCGCCTGTGAATTTGAGTATGAAGACACCATGCCCACCCTTGCAGCAGCACGCAACCAACCGATCGTGCTTGTTTGCCGTTCAGGAAATCGCAGTGTTTTTGCCGCGGATGTGATGCAGCAGATGGGTTATCAACAGGTTTGGTCGCTGAAGACGGGTCTGCGTGGCTGGAATGACAGTGAACAACCGCTAGTGGACAACCAAGGCGCAACGGTCAGCTTGGAAGCAGCAGACGACTACTTCACGACGAAATTGCGTTCAGAACAATACAAGCCGAAGAGCGCGTAAGTCATTGGCGATAAGGATCTGCTGATATCATTAAGGATAGTGCTTACGATCTTTTTTCTTACCCGTTGCACCCGCCTGCTGGACAATCACGCCCTTAATCGCATCCTGTACAATCGCACGTCTTTCGTGCATATACGCTTCATTAAGTGGTTGTATAAAATACTGACCGGGCTCAATCGCCAGTTGCCGAAAGATATAACCATTTTCAACCATCACCAGAACATAACAACCGTTTTCAATTACGCCGCCGGGATCAATGACAATCACACAACCGCGTTTGAATTCCGGTTCCATGCTGTCATCGATCACCTGCAACGCAAAGGGCTCACTGGCACCGCAACCACCTAAATCCATTGTGTTACCTCTCTCAACATGATATTTGCCTATTTTTCGTTATTATACCGAATTTATTGGCTCACGGTACTGGATAGACTTACATGCTGTTGCCGCTGCCGTTCTTCTTGCTGTAACTGCCATAATTTAGCATACAGACCTTGCTGTATCAGTAACTCTGCATGGCTGCCCTGCTCTTGAATATGCCCCGCTTCTAAGACATAGATCCGATCAGCATCCACAATAGTTGACAAGCGGTGAGCTATAACCAAGGTAGTGTGCTGTGCTGCCACTTCTTGCAAGGCGGACAAAATTGCTTGTTCCGACTTGGAATCCAGATTTGAGGTGGCCTCATCAAAAATCAATATCTTGGGCCTTTTCAAAATGACACGCGCAATGGCAACACGTTGTTTCTCACCACCGGATAGCTTCAATCCACGTTCACCGACTTGAGTTTCATATCCCTGCGGCAGGCTTACAATAAAATCATGAATATGCGCCAGTTTCGCTGCCTCGTGGATTTCAGCCGCGGTCGCATCGGTACGTGCGTAGTGAATGTTGTAATAAATGGTATCGTTAAACAACACGGTGTCTTGTGGGACTATGCCAATAGTTCTGCGCAGACTATCCTGAGTAACCTCACATATATTTTGTCCATCTATCAAAATTTTCCCTGACTGTATTTCATAGAAACGAAACAATAACCGCGCCAGTGTCGACTTACCCGCGCCCGAAGGACCTACCACGGCAACCTTTTCGCCAGGCCGAATTTCAATTGAAATCTGGCGGAGAATTTGTCGCTCCGGTTGATAGGAAAAAACAACATTCTCAAACCGGACATGACCTCGTGTGATTTGTAATTCTTTTGCCTGGGCGTGATCACAAATTTCGGGCGCACGATCTAATAACGCAAATAACTTATCCATGTCGGCCAAGGCATATTTCAATTGCCGATAGACGATACCTAGAAAGCCCAAGGGAATAAATAATTGTAACATCAAGGTGTTCACCAGCACCAAATCACCTAAGCTCATCTGGCCGGACACCACACCTTGCCCGGCGAACACCATGATGACCGTGACGCCAATGGCAATAATGGACGCCTGGCCAAAGTTCAACAATGCCATTGATGTTTGCGTTTTGACCGCCATCGTCTCCCAATCGCGCATGGTCGCATCATAACGCTGTAACTCGAGTCGTTCGTTGTTGAAATACTTGACAGTTTCATAATTGAGTAAGCTATCTATCGCCTGACCGTTGGCCTTGGAATCAAATGCATTCATTTCATGGCGAAAATGCATACGCCATTCTGTTACCCAAAAGGTGAAAATGAAATACAACATCACGGTCGCCAGTACTGCAAGCGTAAATCGTGATTCATAACTGCCGAGTAAAATGATCGCCACCAGAATAAATTCAGCGATGCTGGGTAAAATATTAAATACCATATAATTGAGGATAGTACTGACACTGCTTGCACCGCGTTCCAAATCCCGTGAAATCCCGCCGGTTTGCCGTTCCAAATGGTAACGTAATGACAATCGATGCAAATGCTCCAGCACCGCATCAGAGACACGGCGCATCGCGCGGTAGCGGACTTTAGCAAAAACCGCATCACGCAATTCGTTAAACAGACTGCCGACCAGTTTTAATGCGCCATATGCCATTAATAAAGCCAATGGCAATATAAGGAGTTGGCCTGCTGGTAAAGCCAAACCATCTACAATGTGTTTAAGGACAAAGGGCACGCCAACGGTGGTCACTTTGGCAATAACCAGGCAAGATAGGGCAAAGAGTACGCGTCCACGGTATTCCCAAATGAAGGGGAACATTCGCTGTAGATTGGCAAGATCACGACGATCACGCGGCGGTGTCTGGGTGTGACGGATAAAATGGTTCATGCTTCAATTTTCGGGGATTGCCTGCATATATTATCTCATGAAGTTGCAGCAATAGGCCAAGGTAAAATGGTTGCCAGTCTTTTTCAGCCTCAATGGTGCACGCTTTTTTCCATGCATTTGCGATTATTCCGCTGCAATAACCTGGCAACACCATAACATCGCGCCGACAACCATAAAGTTAACCTCATTATCCTGGTAGCTCATGCATTCCATAACGAAAACCTTTGCCCCACCCTGATAAAATGTTTACTATATCGCCACATGTTTAAACCCAAAACGATGCCAAAACGCCAACGACTCGCACCTATTATATGTTGCGTAAACACGCCGTACTTTGCTATGGCCTCGTTGTTACTCGCGTGCTGGAGTACCTTTCACCCAGTACAGGCGCAAACTGCGGTATCAGAAACAGATTATTTCGCAACGGATATGCCTATTGTTTTGTCCGCCTCACGCCTGAAACAAACCGCAAAGGACGCACCCGTCGCCATCACGGTGATTGATCGTGAGATGATCGAGGCATCCGGTTTTACCGAAATACCGGATCTGCTGCGTCTGGTACCGGGTTTTTTTGTCGAATATGACAGTGGCCATATTCAGGCCGCCGGTTATCACTTGTTAGCGGGTCGCTACGTACGACAACAACAAATACTGATCGATGGCCGCTCGGTTTACACACCCATCTTTGGCGGGGTGCCATGGACCGAGCTACCAATCACACTGGATGACATTGAACGCATCGAAGTGATCCGTGGACCGAATGCCGTCACCTATGGTTCGAATTCATTTCTGGGTGTCATTAATATTATCACCCGCCCTGCCGTACTGGATCACGGCACCTCGGCAAAGACAAACATCGGGACAAACCAATTACGTGAGGTGTTTCTGCGTCATGGCGACACCAGTGGCAATCTGGATTATCGTGTAAATGTTGCCTATCGGCAGGATACCGGCTTTGATGATCGATACGACAGCAAGATCGTGCGCCTGTTTAACACCCGCCTGGACTATCAATTTAATAAACATAATGACATCAGTTTTCAAGCCGGTTATAACGAAGGTCCCCGCGAGGAAGATAACGCCATCGACGCCGAGATACCCAATCACCTCCGTACGGTAACCAGCCAATTTCAGCAAATTCGCTGGGAACACACCTCATCGTCGGATGACGCATTCCACTTGCAAATTTATCATAATTTATTACAAGACAACAGCAGATATACACGCACGGACTTTCCTATTACGTTTGATGAAGGTACTCGTTCGGAACGGTTTGATATCGAGATACAAAAAACCGGTAAACCGAACGATCTTTTGCGTTATGTGTTCGGATTAAGTTATCGTCTTGATCGTATCAATAGTGAATTATATTTCGCCACCACGGAACCAATCGATAGCCGTTTTAAACGGCTGTTTGGCCAAGTAGAATACCAAATCGCTAAAAATCATTTGGTTAACCTTGGACTGATGATCGAAAGCAACAACATAATAGAAACAGAATATTCACCTCGGCTATCCTATAATACGAATATTACCAGTACAGACACCTTGCGACTGACAATTTCGCAAGCGACCCGGACACCTGTTATGCTCGAGGCATTCCCTGATGCACGGATCACAACCCCTGTTTATGACCAAGTGTTTTTTAATAACGGTACCGTCGGTAGTGAGCGTGTCACTGCTTATGATCTCGGTATTATCGGGAATCGTGCAGGAAACAACTTTCAATATGATCTTCGTCTTTTTTACGAAGATGTAAAAGGCCTCATTGCCGACACAACCATTACCCCCTACCCCGACGTCAATAATGAAGCGGCTTATTTTTCCAATCTGGATGACGCTTTGATTCGCGGCGCAGAATTTCAATTTGACTGGCGTCCTGATCATCGGGCACTTTTACATGTGGGTGTATCGCACATTGAAATTGATTCTGCCAATATTCGTGCCGACTATGCACAAGCAGCACCAGTCAACTCATTAACATTACTTGGTTCATATCATTTTGATAACGGCTATCAAGTCAGCACGGGGGTTTATCAGCGCAGTCAGATGGCACCCCTGGCGCGCAAAAGCGCTGATCCGGCACTGATGCCCGCCTCTACCCGTGTTGATGCCCGCGTTGCCAAGCGCCTCCGAATCAGCAAGCAGCAGCATACTGTGGCAATCATCGTGCAAAATCTGCTGGATGAAACGTATTTCTCACGCTTGAACAATGTTATTGATCGCCGTGCGTATTTATCCTATAAAATAGAATTTTAATTAACGTGGCAATCGCCTTCCCACAGTTTTTTCGCCATCACTGCAAAACCACTAGTGGCCTGATTTTATCCTTGTGCTTTGTTACCGGTACCGTTCTCGCACAACAACGTATTTTACTTATTCAGAGCAGTACCGAACCTGTCTATGCTCAGTTTACCCAGGCTATGCGTGAGCAAGTCAAGTCACTAAAAATACAAACTGAACTACAGGTAGTCACAGCGGACGAGTTTTCCATTAATACATCATCTAGCGCAATAAAAGTTGATTATTTTATTGCAGCCGGCGTCCGTGCCAGTCAGTTGTTAGCGGGACTCAGCAGCAAAAAACCCCAGTTGATGGCCCTTATTCCGGCTTCACTAAACGAGTCACATATAAAGACCAATAAAATCCGCTGTCAAACCGGCATATGCAGTGTCATTCTGCTGGATCAACCAATAGAACGTCAATTACAACTATTACGTCTTGCACTCCCGCAACATAAAAAAATCCTGGTGATTAATAGTCCACACTCTACGCCAATGACTGCACAACTTACACGAATCAGTCATCAGCTCGGAATGAAATTAAACTACTTAAAGATTATTTCAGACGAGTCTCTCATCGGCCAGCTAACCCAGGAATTACCGGACAATGACATTGTCTTAGCCCTGCCCGATCCAAGCATCTACAATAGAAATACTGCACGGCCAATATTGCTGGCAACTTATAAATATGGTGTCCCCATTTTTGCCTATTCACAATCATTTATTGATGCGGGTGCCTCACTGGGTATCTATACCACGCCCGAACAATTCGCCTGGCAGTGCATTGATCTCATTGCGGAGAGCCAAGCACAACCCGGCATTCATTGGCCGCCGGAGGCGCAACCTAAATACTATACAATCGGCATTAATTCAGCGGTGGTGGAATCACTGGGTATTAAAATCCCAGCCGTCCAGTACTTGCATGATCAACTTGAACGTATATTACAATGACAAATATGACAATTAAAGCCAAGGCGCTCTTAATCAGCCTCTTGCCATTGACAATCACAACGTGCCTCTTGTCAGCCGGTTATATTTGGCAACGCGCCAACGATATTGATGCCTCTTTAAATAACACGCTGCATAATGCGGCGAATATGATAAGTAGTGCCGGTGAGTTTGATGTGTTATCGAAAAATCAGCGTGCTTTGCAACAACTGATCGACGCCTATGCAACAGAAAAAAATATCGTGCGCATCCAGATTGTTGATAAAAAAGAACACCTGCTCGCGCAAAGTATTTCTGTTGGTACGGAGAAACATTACGCAAAAAACAATGTCACGCAGGAAAGCAATCTTATCATCATTAAAAAACCTATTTCACCCGTCGCCATTGAGGTGCAAGATTATGAGCAAGAAGTAAAACCTGCATTTAATTTGACGAACACCCCTGAATCCATTGGATTTGTTATTATTACCGGCACGTCACGTTTTGCGCAACAGCAAAAATTATTATTACTATTTCAAGGCCTTGTCTTCACGCTTATTGCTGTCATCATCACCGCGATATTTGCCTATTATTTAGCACAGACGCTGATCTCCCCACTGGCGAATATCGCCAACAGTGTCGCCAAAATTGCTGAGGGGCAGCTTAATCAGCGGCTCAGTGAAGATGCAGGCGGCGAAATAGGCCAGTTACAGAAACATATTAATAACATGGCCACCGCGCTTGAGCGCGCACGTAACCTTGAGCGCAAACAAGCGGAGCATTTACTTTTTATTGAAAAATCCAAGGCGCTGACCACCCTCGAGTCACTGGGTGAAGGCGTTATTACCACGGACACTCTGGGTGTCATTACCTACCTTAACCCGGCTGCGGCAAAGCTCACTGGATTTACTGCTGAGGAAGCCATTGGCAATCACCTAAATGATATCTTCCGCACGGTAAATGCTCATACAAGGCAGGCCTTTGATTACCCGATCTTATCATGCATCGAATTTGGTACAGTAATCCGTCACGACGCGCTATTGCGCCTGATTCGCCGGGAAGGTGATGAAATTGTCATTCGCGATACGGCAACTACGATTCGTGACCAGCAACAAAATGCAATCGGTGCCGTATTGATCTTTGATGACTTTACATCCTTGCACGCCATGGCAGAGCGTCTGGTTTATCAAGCATCCCATGATGACTTAACGGGTTTAGTTAACCGCCGTGAATTCGAAAATCAACTTGAGATCAGCTTGCAGGAAATTCACCAGCTGAATGCTGTGCATGTGCTTTGTTATATCGATCTGGATCAATTTAAGATTGTTAACGATACCTGCGGACATGTGGCAGGTGATGAATTGTTACGCCAGTTAGCCCATCTGATTAAAGGCAAAATCCGCAGCCAGGACATTTTAGCGCGGTTGGGTGGCGATGAGTTTGGCGTAATTATAAAGGATTGCCCGGGTGATAAAGCCAAGGCGGTGGCTGAAAATATCCTTGAGGCCCTGAGCCACTTTGTTTTTATCTGGGGTGACCGCCGACAGCAAGTTGGCGCCAGCATCGGACTGGTAACATTAAATACAACACAACTGTCACTAACCGATGTACTTATCGCCGCTGATTCAGCTTGTTATGTTGCAAAGGAACAAGGGCGCAACCGAATTCACATCTATACGTCGACAGACAATGAACTCTTTAAGCGACGGGGTGAAATGCAATGGTTCTACCGCATCAAAGAATCGCTGCAGAATAAAACCTTTGAGCTTTATGTACAACGTATTATCCCCTTGCAGGCAGGTATCCCAAAAGCCAACCATTACGAGGTTTTATTACGTTTGCGCAACGGTGACAATCTCTATAGCCCAGAAGTGTTTCTCACCACGGCAGAACGATACAATCTGATGCCACAAATCGATCGTTGGGTTATTGAAAACACCTTGGCCACCCTGCGTGACAAGGCCATTCATGAACAGCCAGTGGATAATGCACCACGCTTCAACATCAACTTATCCGGCCAATCTCTTGGCCAGGAAGATTTTCATGAGTTTGTCCATGAAAAATTGATCCAAAGTAAGATCAGTCCTTCACTAATCACATTTGAGATTACGGAAACTGCTGCCATTTCAAATCTTACACGCGCGATTGCCTTCATGAAAACGTTTCGTGACCTGGGTTGCCAATTCGCACTGGATGATTTCGGTAGCGGCCTGAGTTCTTTTGGTTATCTTACGACTTTGCCGGTAGATTACATCAAGATTGACGGCAACCTCATCAGTGCAATGATGACCAGCCCGATTAATTATTCTATCGTTGATGCAATTAATCGTATCGCGCACCAGATGCATCTGATCACCATAGCGGAATACGTGGAAGATAAAATGTTGATTGAACGTCTGCGTGCCATGGGCGTGGATTATGGACAAGGGTTTGCCCTGGCACCGTTAGAACCTATGACAACACTTTCGATGACCTCACGTTAATCAGCGCCCGGCAGTGGGATAGGTTACCGTTGCTTCGCCCGAGGGTTCGAACCATTTGAGTTTATGGTGCAACTTGACCACTTCACCGACGATGATCAATGTCGGTGGCTTGATGTCACGTTGCTGCACGATCGTGGGTAACGTCGCTAAATCGCCCAGGTGTACACGTTGATTTTGGGTCGTCCCCTGCTCGATCAGGGCCGCCGGCATGGCTGCCGACATACCATGCGCGATCAATTGTTGGCAGATTTCTGCCACCGCATGCAGTCCCATGTAAAACACCACGGTCTGGTTGGGTTGCGCCAACGAGGTCCAGTTAAGATTGACGGAGCCGTCTTTTAAATGGCCGGTGACAAACTGACAGGACTGTACATAATCGCGGTGCGTCAGTGGAATTCCCGCATAGGCGGCGCAACCGGCAGCGGCGGTAATACCCGGTACCACCTGAAACGGGATACCTTCGGCCATCAGAGTTTCAATGTCCTCTCCACCCCGTCCAAAAATAAAGGGATCGCCGCCTTTGAGCCGTAATACCTTTTTGCCCTCCTTGGC